>JBFFGY010000044.1:0-10864 GCA_041557215.1 Alphaproteobacteria bacterium | reverse complement strand
GGCCGCGCCAACGTCCTGGCCCGGCTGGAAGAAATCGGCGTCGAAATCGACCCCAAGGACAAGCGCGTCAACCGGCTGGTCGAGATCGTCAAGGAAAAGGAATATGAGGGCTATTCCTATGATGGGGCCGAGGCCAGTTTCGAACTACTGGTGCGCAAGATGCTCGGCGAGGTACCGGATTATTTCAAGCTGGTGCGCTTCCGGGTGATGGACGACCGGCGCTGGAACGCACGCGGCGAACTGGTCACCGAATCCGAAGCGACGATCACGCTGGAGGCCGGCGGCGAACAGATGATGACGGTGGCCGACGGCAACGGCCCGGTCAACGCGCTGGATACCGCGCTGCGCAAGGCGCTGAAGCCGCTCTATCCGGACCTGGAAGACATGCATCTGATCGACTACAAGGTACGGATCCTGCCGCCCTGGGCAGACAGCACTGGCACCGACGCGGTGACCCGCGTGATGATCGAAAGCACGAACGGCGCCGGCGAGCGCTGGTCGACCGTCGGCGTGTCGGCCAATATCATCGACGCCTCCTACGGCGCGTTGCGCGATGCCATTACCTACAAGCTCTATCGCGAAGGCGCCCGGGCGAAGGCCACCCCATGAAGCGGCTGATCTGTTGCCTGATCCTGCTGGCCTCGGCGGTCGCGCCGGCGGGGGCCCAGCCGCCGTCGTCGAACTCCGTGCTGGCGGCCTATGATTCGCTGATGGGGCAGGGGGAACAACGCGACGTCTATGCCCTGCCGGCCAGCCGGTTCTGGCGCACGTCGGAGCCGCAGAAAATTGTCGTCAGCGGCGGGCGCGAACGCAATCCCGCGGCCGCCCTGACCGCCATCGCCGGCGATTTCGCCGCCGCGACCGGGTTGGATATCAATGTAGAGGCAGTTGCCGAACCCGGCTTGCCGGAAATTCGCGAGCTCAACATCCTGTATATCGTCATCGCCGCCCGTCCGACGGGCGTGCGGCTGGCAACCGAGATCGGCGTGGACAGCGAGATGCGCCGGCGCTTCCATGACGGTGCCTGGCCGGCCCTTGTCCGCTTCCGCCGTGACGATTTGACGGGGGGCGGGGGGCGCAATGGCGTGGTCATCATCGCCGAGGATCTGCCGCCGGCGCAGATCGAAATCTTCCTGGGCCTGTCGGTGGTCTGGGCCATGGGCGGCGCCAGCCTGGGCGAGGAGCTGGGCATAATCGAAAAACCGGGCGGGCGGCCCGGCCTGACCGAACTCGGCAGGCGGGTCTTCGGCCTGATCTACCACCCGGACCTCAAGACCGGCATGAAACTTGACGAAGCCCGCACCCACGCGCGGCGGGTTCTCGGCCTGGCGGAGTGAAGGTGATGGCAGGCACCGATTCAACGAAACAGTCCCTTGCGGCGGAAGCCGGACCGGCGATCATCCTAGTGCGCCCGCAGCTGGGCGAGAATATCGGCACTGCGGCGCGCGCGATGCTGAATTGCGGCCTGACCGATCTGCGGATCGTCAATCCCCGCGACGGCTGGCCCAGCCCGCAGGCAGTGCGGGCGGCCTCCGGCGCCAATATCGTCATTGACAGCGCCCGGATCTACGATTCGGCCGAGGCCGCGATCGCGGACTGCGAGCGGGTTTTCGCCACCACCGCGCGGCCGCGTGGCATGATCAAACCGGTGATGACACCGGACGCCGCGGCGGTGGAAATCCGCCGGGTGGAGGCGCAGGGCCAGCGTTGTGGCATATTGTTCGGCGCCGAACGTACCGGCCTGCAGAACGAGGAAGTGGTGCTGGCCGATACCGTCATCGAGGTGCCGCTGAACCCCTCCTACAAATCGCTGAACCTGGCGCAGGCGGTGTTGCTGGTGTCCTGGGCCTGGTTCCGCCTGGCGGACGAGACGCCGGAGCTTCGCGTCGAACTGGGCACCACCCGTCCGGCTACCAAGGAGGAGTTGCTGAACTTCTTCACCCGACTGGAGGCCGCGCTGGACGAATGCGGATTCCTGTTGCCGCCGGAAAAGCGTCCCGCGATGGTCCGCAACATCCGCAACATGTTCCAGCGCATGGACCCGACCGAACAGGATCTGCGCACCCTGCACGGCATCGTGGCGGGGCTGTTCAAGTACAAAGGGGAGTAGGGAGCGCCCAATGAGCGGCGACAAAGCTCTTGCAGTTGACTTGAAGGCCGAGGGTGTGGCGGCAGAGAAATTTGCTGCCGACGCCGCGACCGTACTCAGGAACAATGCGCGTGTCGAAGTCGAGGTTTCCCCTTCCGGAGTGATCCTGCGCGGGGTTTGGGAATTCGATATCGAACAGGCTATCGAGGAATTGAAAGAAGCTCTCGCCTTGCGGATGGCATGGAGCCCGCCGCGGATTCTATACAAAGAGGGGCCTCGGCTGTTGGAGCCGATTATGAGAGTTCGTCTGATGGTTCCCGAGGATAGCCTTGGCGACGTGATCGGCGATCTGACCCGGTGTCGCGGCACGATTCGCGAAACGCTGGGAGAAGATGACGGCTTTTGCGAAATCCATAGCCTTGTGCCGTTGGCGAACATGTTCGGCTGTTTTAGCACCGTCCAGAAAATGACCGGAGGCAGGGGGAAGGTCGACGTCGATTTCCATGAATACCAGCAGGTTCCCTCGAGGGAGCCGGACCCGGATCCAGACGAATCAACTGCCGCTGCATTGCGTCCGCCAAGAGCCAGCTAGCACGCAACGAAGCTCGCCGTGAAATCCATCCCTTTTGCTTTGCCGGCCCGGGTTGATATGGCTCACGGCAGGGGCCAGCGGCGGCCTGCTATGTTTGGCTATCGCCGGTTGCGGGATATTACGCATTACGGTTGCCGGGGTGGGCGATGCAAGGCGGATTCATCCATGATTTCGACGGGGCCATCGGGTCGATTTTCGGCCTGACGGTGTATTGGTACGGGGCGGCCTATTCAGTCGGGTTCCTGGGAGTGTTCCTGTGGTTCCTGCTGCGCCGGGGGCGGCTCGGCTGGCCGATGGCGTACGTGCTGGAGATCAGCATCCTGCTGGCGGTGGGCGTGCTGGTCGGCGGGCGTATCTTCGACATCCTGGTCTATGAGCGCGGCTATTACGCGGGCCATCCCTGGCAGGCGCTGAACTGGTGGTGCGGCGGGCTGGCCTCGCACGGCGTCCTGCTGGGCGGGGTGCTTTGCGTCCTGGCTTTCAGCCGGCTGCGGCAGCAACCCTTCCTGAAGGTGATGGATTCGCTGGCCGTACCGGCGGCCTTCCTGCTGGCGGTCGGGCGACTGGGCAATTTCATCGAGGGCGGCGTCATCGGCACCGTCACCGACATGCCCTGGAGCGTGATCTATCCGGACCTCGAGGGCGCGCGGCACCCGGTAGCCCTCTATGAGAGCGCCAAGAACCTTCTGATGCTGCCGGTGCTGATCCTGGTGCTGCAGCGGTTTCCCGCCGGGCGCGGGGTGGCAACCTCCCTGTTCGTTCTGCTCTATGGGGGATTGCGGTTCGCGGTCGATCTGCTGCGGGATTACGAGTCCGCATTCCTGGGTCTCGATACAGGGCAGTATTTCAATCTCGCCATGGCCCTCTTCGGCGCCGGTTTATTGGTCTGGTCCCTGTGCCGGCACAGAGAGTCGGGTCCCGTGCGCGCTGTCGCCGAGCGGCCCGTCGGCCTGATTCGCCCTCTGGTCTTCGCATTCCTCTGCCTCTACCCGCTGGGTATTCCGACCAGTTGGACCCAGGTCAATATCGAGCAGAAGCGCCAGGAACAGCAGTCCCACACCAACGAGGCATCACGGCCAGTCAATCCGCTCGAATAACAGCCGCAGCTTCAACCCCCTGTGCGGGTTCACATTCTCCACCCAGGTCACGCGGCCGTCCAGATGGGCTCGGAAATCGGGGTGACCGTCGCGTTTCTGGGTGGCGGGGCCGTGGCGCAGGCTGTTGTACAGGATGGCCTTTAGCCGATCGTATTCGGGGCGCGGGATATTGATATGGTCGTTGACCACGATGCCGGTGACGCGTTGGCGGTCGCCGCGGCGCATGACGCGGGTCTTGCGGCGGTTGATGGCGAAGCCTTCCTCGGCGCAGATCGCCGTCGCCAGCGTCAGGAAGCCGCCCCGGCGCGCCGCGAAATCGCCATCGCCGGAGAAAGCCAGATCGTCGCCATAGCGGCTGTAGCGTGCGCCCAGATGCCAGGCCAGCCCGTCCAGCCGGCAATCCAGCCGCCGGAGGCAGAGATTGGCCAGCGCCGGGGAGGTCGGTGCGCCCTGCGGCAGATGGCCGTGCAGGAAACGGTCGCGGGTTTCGCGGCTCGGCTGCCTGTCGGCGGGCAGGGCATCGAAAAGTTCGGCCGGCGTCACGGTGCTGCACAGGCCGGTCAGCAGCCGGGTCACCTCCCATGGATAGCCGAGGCTGCGGAACAGCCCATGCACGGCGCGGACCGGGACCGAAGCGAAGAAGTCGGCCAGATCCATGGTAATAACGATCTCCTCGCCCGCATGAAGCTGCGCCCCGGTAAGGCAGGAGCGGCCGCGCCGGAATCCATGGGCGCAATCGTGCGGCGCCACCTTGTCGAGGATATCGCGCAGGATCTTGCGCTGGATGCCTTTTAATAGCTGTTTGGGCGCCTCGATCAGGCGCGAGCGTCCGCTGCGCTTGGGAACCCAGCGATAGGTGTAATGCCGCGTTGCTTCTGATTCCGCCGCGCTGCGATACCCCTCGACATCGGCGAACCACTCCAGGTAACGCGGCGACAGGTTCAGCCAGTGGGCGAGGTCGGCCGCGCCGACGAGTTTGGGGAGGTCCAGTTCGCGAAGGGCCGGGGTCGGGGCGAAGACCGGTAAAGGTACGTCGTAGATCTCGAAGGGCGGATCTTCTTTTGTTTTCGGATAGAACCGTCGAAAGGCGCGGGAATGGAGAATGACCTGCTGCAAGGTCTTTGGGGCAGGAGCATAGGGCGTCGGCGATCTTTCCAGGACGTTGTCAATCAGTTGCGGGAGCCATACCCAATTCCATCCCGGGCCGAGCGCCTCGCGAGCCGTCTTTTCCATGGCCTGCGACGTCCAGTCGGTGGCGATGAAGATCTCAGCCAGGTACCCGGCGGTAACCTCCTGCCAACCCGTAAAACGCCCATCGTCCGAATCATCCACAGGCAACCGCTCCGCCCCGTTAACAGGCGCGGTCGGGCCCTCCAACCCGTCTCGTCACGCGTGACCTTGCTCAGGTGCAGCCTGACGCCGGTCATGCACAGCAATGGCCGGGTAGTCTTCGTCCCCCGGGGTAACCCCGGAGAGCCCCGGCCGATCCGCGAACGTATCGGCAGGACCTGCTTGGAGGGCCCGCCACAACCTCAGGATATTACAGGGGTGGATGCTGTCAACCGGGCCCCTCGTTACGGCGCGCCGCAGGTTTGCGTTTCGAACTCCGCCGGCAGGGTTATTTCGATCAGTTCCGCATCGTCCGAATGGGCGATCTCGCGGTGGCGGATGCCAGGCGGCTGATGGACACAGGAACCGGGATGCAACGTCACTTCGCCATAGCCCTCATACTCGAACTTGAACCAGCCCCTGAGGATATAGATCATCTGGAAATCGACCGTGTGGGTGTGCCATTGCGGCACCGACTCCCCGCCCGGCCGCGCCCGGATCACATGCACGCCCACGCGTCCCTCGGTCGCGTCCCTTATGCCCAGGTCGCGATATTCGAAAAAGGCGCGCAGGCCCCTGGCCTCGAATTCCGTATCCCCCGCATGCACCACTGAAAACCCTTCGGGCGGCTTGATTCCGGTCGTCGTGTCGCTCATCTCCAATCCTCCTTTCCGCGCAGGATAGCATGGTTTTCCCGGCGCTGTGCACCGCTTTGGCTTGACACAGCCGCCGCAGGCGCTATCACTGCCGCCGCAAGACGCAGGATGTAATTTCCAGGGAACATTCCCCCATGAGCATGGCATTCGTTTTCCCCGGCCAGGGGTCGCAGGAAGTCGGGATGGGCAAGGCGCTGGCCGATGCCTTTCTGCCGGCGCGCGAGGTCTTCGAAGAGGTCAATGACGCGTTGGGCCAGAATCTCTCGAAGCTGATGTTCGAGGGGCCGGACGACGAGCTTCGCCTGACCGAGAACGCCCAGCCCGCCCTGATGGCCGTTTCCATGGCGGTGATGCGCACACTGGCCGCGGAGGGCGGCTTCTCCCTCAATGGCAAGGTCGATTACGTAGCCGGCCATTCGCTGGGCGAATATTCGGCGTTGGCCGCGGCCGGTGCTTTCAGCCTGGGCGATGCCGCGCGGCTGCTGAAGACCCGCGGACGCGCCATGCAGCAGGCCGTGCCGGTGGGCGAGGGCGCGATGGCTGCCCTTTTGGGCCTGGAACTCGACGTAGCGCGCGAAGTTGCTGAAGCGGCCGCCCAGGGCGAGGTCTGCCAGGCGGCGAACGACAATGCGCCGGGCCAGGTGGTGGTCAGCGGCCATACCGCGGCCGTGGAGCGCGCGGTCGAAATCGCCAAGGAAAAGGGCGCCAAGCGCGCCGTGTTGCTGCCGGTCAGCGCGCCTTTCCATTGCGCCCTGATGGCGCCGGCCGCCGACGTCATGGCCGAGGCCCTGGGCAAGACCGAAATCAGCGCTCCCGTGGTGCCTCTGGTGGCCAATGTCACCGCCGAATCGGTGGCCGATCCGGACACCATCCGCCGCCAGCTGGTCGAGCAGGTAACCGGCGCGGTCCGTTGGCGCGAAAGCGTGCTCTATATGAAGGACAAGGGCGTGGATGCGCTGGTCGAGGTTGGCGCTGGCAAGGTGCTGTCGGGCCTGGCGCGCCGGATCGACCGGGAACTTACGGGCCGGGCCCTGAATGGGCCGGACGATATCGAGGATTTCCTCAAGTCGTTGTAAATTTTTCTCGGGACTTGTTGTCGCAGGGCGATGCGGCTAGGGAACCATTAACTCTTTTAGTATAGGGACGGCGCCTATGTTTGATCTTACCGGAAAATGCGCGCTGGTGACCGGCGCTTCGGGCGGCATCGGCAGCGCGATTGCCAAGGCCCTTCATGCCCAGGGCGCGACGGTGGCCCTGTCGGGAACCCGCGAGGATGCGCTGAAGACTGTGGCCGCGGAACTGGGCGACCGCGCCCATGTGACGCCCGCCAACCTGGGCGATGCGGCTGCTGCCGAACAGCTTGTAAAGGATGCCGAGGGCGCCATGGGCAGCCTGGATATCCTGATCAACAATGCCGGCCTGACGCGCGACAATCTGGCGATGCGCCTGAAGGACGAGGACTGGCAGACCGTACTGGATGTCAACCTGACGGCAGCCTTCCGGCTGTCCCGCGCGGTGCTGCGTGGCATGATGAAAAAGCGCTGGGGCCGGATCATCGGCATCACCTCGGTGGTCGGCGTTACCGGCAATGCGGGCCAGGCCAACTATGCGGCCTCGAAGGCCGGCATGATCGGCATGTCGAAGTCGCTGGCGCAGGAAGTGGCCAGCCGCGGCATCACCGTGAATTGCCTGGCGCCGGGCTTCATCGCGACCGCCATGACCGATGCGCTGAACGAGGACCAGCAGGCGAAGATCAACGCCTCGATCCCGGCCGGCCGCATGGGTTCTTCCGAGGAAATTGCCGCCGGCGTGGTCTATCTGGCCAGCGACGAGGCGGCTTACGTGACCGGCCAGACCTTGCATATCAATGGTGGAATGGCAATGATATGACCGATGCGCGAGGGGCTGCGGCGCATCGGCCAGAGCCATGGCTACATGGCGGCTAACGCAGTCGATTTTCGGGGCTTGCGGCACGGGCCTGCTTGAGGCTTTATTAGGATCGTGCTGCATCGGGGGCAATCGGCTTCCCAGCGCCTTTACTTTGAGAGGTTTAAAAGCATGAGTGACATCGCAGATCGCGTTAAGAAAATCGTCGTCGAGCATCTCGGCGTGGACGAATCCAAGGTTTCCGAAGGTGCCAGCTTCATCGACGATCTGGGCGCGGACAGCCTCGACACCGTCGAACTGGTCATGGCCTTCGAGGAAGAATTCGGCTGCGAGATTCCCGATGATGCCGCCGAGAAGATCCTGACCGTCAAGGACGCGATCAGCTTCATCGAAGAGAACAGCTGAGCGGTCCGCCGGACCGTTCCTGTCTTCCCATCGGAGTATTCGCATGAGACGCGTCGTCGTCACCGGGCTCGGTATCGTGAGCCCGCTGGGCGTTGGGGTTGACCATGTCTGGGGCCGGCTGACCGCCGGTGATTCCGGCATCGTCGCCATCGACAAGTTCGATACCTCCGACCTGCCGTCGAAAATCGCTGGCCAGCTTCCCCCCGGGCCGAAATCCGAGGGGAACTGGACGGTCGACGAATGGGTCGAACCCAAGGACCAGCGCAAGATGGATCCTTTCATCACCTATGGTATCGCCGCGGCGGACCAGGCGATCGAGGATTCAGGTTGGAAGCCCGATAGCGACGAGGATCGCTGGCGGACCGGCGTTCTGATCGGTTCCGGCATCGGCGGTCTTCCCGGCATCTCCGAGGGATCGGTTACCTTGCATGAGCGGGGACCGCGGCGCATCAGCCCCTTCTTCATCCCGGCCAACCTGATTAACCTGGTTTCCGGCCAGGTGTCGATCAAGCACGGGCTGATGGGGCCGAACCATGCGGTGGTCACCGCCTGCGCCACGGGCACCCACGCCATCGGCGATGCGGCCCGCCTAATCATGCTGGACGACGCCGACGTGATGGTGGCGGGCGGCGCCGAGGCGGCGATCTGCCGTATCGGTTTTGCCGGTTTCTCCGCCGCCAGGGCTTTGTCCACAAGCTATAACGACACGCCCGAAAAGGCGTCCCGCCCGTGGGACAAGGGCCGCGACGGCTTCGTCATGGGCGAGGGCGCCGGAATCGTCATCCTGGAAGAGCTGGAGCACGCCAAGGCGCGTGGCGCGAAGATTTATTGCGAGATCGTCGGCTACGGCCTGTCCGGCGACGCCTACCATGTCACCAGCCCGCCGGAAGACGGCAATGGTGGCTACCGGGCGATGCAGGCGGCGCTGAAGCGCGCGCAGATGAATGTGGACGACATCGACTATATCAATGCGCATGGAACCTCGACGCCGGTCGGCGACGAGATCGAACTGAGCGCGGTCAAGCGCCTGTTCGGCGACCATGCCTACAAGCTGACCATGTCGTCGACTAAGTCGGCGATCGGGCATCTGCTTGGCGCGGCCGGCGCGGTGGAGGCGATCTTCGCCATCAAGGCGCTGGAGACAGGCGTCGTCCCGCCCACATTGAACCTGGAAGACCCGTCGGAAGGCTGCGACATCGACCTCGCGCCCTTGAAGGCCAAGGAACGCAAGATCGATGTGGCCCTGTCAAACTCCTTCGGTTTCGGCGGCACCAACGCGTCGCTGATCGTCTCCCGGTTCAAGTGACGCGTGGCCCGCGACGCGACAGGCGCCGTGCCCGCTTTTCTAAAATCGAAGATTTTTATCGCGCTGATCGTCGTTCTGGCGATCGGCGCGGCCGTTGCGGCGGGTGTGGCCAACTGGGCCTTTAAGCAGGTGCAGGCGCCCGGGCCGCTTGTCGAGACACGCCTTCATGTCGTGCCCAAGGGCGCCGGCATGAGCCAGATCGCCCGCGAGCTGGAAAGCGCCGGCATCATAACGGACAACCGCCTGTTCCGGCTTTATGCGCGTTACCGCAAGCTCGATGCCAGCCTGCATGCGGGCGAATACGAATTCGAAGCGGGTATCAGCATGGTTGGCGTCCTGGATCAGTTGGCAGCCGGAAAGACGGTACAGCGCTTCGTCACGATCCCCGAGGGGCTGACCAGCCGGGAGGCCGTTGCCCTGGTCGCCGTGGCGAAGGGTATGAAGGGTATCGTCGACATTCCTGCCGAAGGTTCAATTCTGCCGGAAACCTATACCTATACGCTGGATGAGAACCGGGCGATGCTGGTCGGGCGCATGCAGCAGGCGATGAAAGACACGTTAGCCGAACTCTGGGCCAAGCGGGCGGAGAATCTGCCGGTGAATACGCCCGAGGAGGCGATCATCCTGGCTTCCATCGTCGAGAAGGAAACCGGCCTGCCGGAAGAACGCCAGCGTGTCGCCGCCGTATTCGTCAACCGGCTGCGCAAGGGCATGTTGCTGCAGTCGGACCCGACGGTGGTCTATGCCATTACCAAGGGCGAGCGCGAATTGGGCCGGGCGCTGCGCTTCAAGGATCTCGAGGTAAAGGATCCGTACAACACCTATTATGCCAAGGGGTTGCCGCCCGGGCCGATCTGCAATCCGGGCCGGGCCGCGATCGCAGCCGTGCTGAACCCCATCGAGTCCAAGGAACTCTATTTCGTGGCCGACGGCACGGGTGGCCATGCCTTCGCGGAAACATTGGTCGAGCATAACCGCAATGTTGCGAAATGGCGTAAGATCCAGAAGGAACAGCGGCGCCAGCAAAGTCAGCAGTAAAGCTTAGCGGCCCCCGCCCAGATCCAGTTTCGCCGCGCCCAGGATGGCGCCGGCCGAGGGTTCCTAAAGCCAGACCGCGACACCGCCTTCCCGATCTTCCGGCAGGGGAATATCCGCGTGGATCGCGCCGGCTTGGCCGTCCCAGCGGCCCAAGCTTTCCATGGCAAGCGCGATATGGGTATTGACCAGCATCGCCCCGCGGTTTTCGCCCCTTGCGACTTTGGTCTCATGCGGGCCGCTGTAACGGACCATCCACAGGTCCAGCCTTTCCGTCACAGTCGCCGATGGCAGCATGATTACAAGCTCGTCACCATTTCGTCTCAGTGACAGGGCAACCCGGCTGTCCGCCTCGGCCATGCTGGAGACGAGCGCATTGGCGACCTTCGCCCGGTGCGACCCCCCCCAGATCATGCTTGCCGTCCACCACCATCTGGGGCGTATAGGGATAGCCGCGCCCCAGCACCT
>JBFFGY010000043.1:0-10948 GCA_041557215.1 Alphaproteobacteria bacterium | reverse complement strand
GATCAACGTGCAGTACACCAAGCCGCCGAAGATCAATCACGACCTGGTGGCCAATGTCTGCGAACGTCCGGCCGTCGTGGCGCGCTGCCCGGTGGCGGCAATTCGCCCGGCGCTGGTGAACGGAAAGCCGTCGCTGGAAGTGGATGAAAAGAAGTGCATCTGCTGCGGCGCATGCTATCCGCCCTGCCCGCCCATGCAGATCAACAGCTCGGAATCGACCAAGCTGGCGATCTGGGTCGGCGGCAAGCATTCCAGCGCGCGTTCCAAGCCGACCTTCCACAAGCTGGTCGCGGCCGGTATCCCGAACAATCCTCCGCGCTGGCCGGAGGCGGCTGAGATCGTCAAGAAAATCCTGTATGCCTACAAGGAAGACGGCCGTCCGTGGGAGCGCATGAACGAATGGATCGACCGCATTGGCTGGCCCCGCTTCTTCGAACTTACCGGCCTTGCCTTCACCCGCCATCATATCGATGACTGGCGCGGTGCGCGGCGCAGCCTGAACGCTTCGGCGCAGCTGCATTTCTAAGCTTGAAAGGGTTGCAAGCGATGAAATTCGGTATTCTGGTCAATGAAGGACCGTTCACGCATCAGGCGTCCGATTCGGCCTACCAGTTCGCCAAGGCGGCCGTCGAGAAAGGGCACGAAGTCATGCGCGTGTTCTTCTATCACGACGGCGTCAACAACGCGAACAAGCTATCGGAACCGCAGTCGGACGACCGCAATCTGATCAAGCTGTGGTCGGATCTGGCGCAGGAACACAATATTGACCTCGTCGTCTGCGTTGCCGCGGCCTTGCGCCGCGGCATCAAGGACGATGTGCTGGCCCCAGGTTTCCGGATTTCCGGCCTGGGCCAGCTGATCGAGGCCGGCATTGTCGGCGACCGGCTGATCGTCTTCGGCGATTGAGCCAGGGCAAGGGAAGAGGAAACGGATAGAAACGATGATGGAAGAAGACGATTTCGATCCCGAACAGATAAAGCGCTTCATGTTCGTAAATCGCAAGGCGCCGTACGGCACGGTCTACGCGCTGGAATCGCTGGAAACAGTCCTGATTTCGGCCGCTTTCGACCAGGATGTGAGCGTCGTGTTCATCGATGACGGCGTGTTCCAGCTGAAGAAGGGCCAGGACACCAAGGGCATCAACATGAAGAACTTCTCGCCCACCTTCCGGGCGCTGGAGGGCTATGACGTCGAAAAACTCTATGTCGAGAAGGAATCGCTGGAGGCCCGCGGGCTGAGCGAAAACGACCTCGTCGTCGATGTCGAGATCCTGAGCACGGAAGAGCTGAGCAAGATCATGGCCGCGCAGGACGTGGTCATCAGCAATTAGGGGCGGGAGATATGGGTATGCTTCATACAGTCAACAAATCGCCCTCCGAGCGCAATGTGCTCGAAAGCTGCCTGCGGCTTGCGGCCAAGGGCAGCGCGATCCTGCTCATCGAGGATGGTGTTTACGGCGCATTGGCGGGCAGCCAGGCGGCGAAAAAGATCGCCGGCCGGATGGGCGATTTAAAATTCTATGCCCTGGGCCCGGATCTGGCGGCCCGCGGGCTTTCGGAAGCCCCTCTGGTCGATGGCATCGAAGTCGTCGCCGACTATGGGGGATTTGTGGACCTCGCAGCAGAACACGAGGCTTTTCAGGCGTGGCTATAGAGAGAGGGCAAGAACCTCTCGCCACTGTATCGACAGATTGAAGGAGGAACCAGTATATGGCGTATGAGCTCAACGGCAACACCGTCGAAGCGGATGAGGAAGGCTACATCACCGACATCAGCCAGTGGTCGAAGGAACTCGCGGTCCTCATTGCCGAGGACGAGAAGATCGAGATGACCGACGACCATTGGGAAGTTGTGAATTTCCTGCGTGACTATTACGAAGAATATCAGATCGCGCCGGCCATCCGCGTGCTGACCAAGGCAGTCAAGAAGTCCATGGGTCCGGAAAAGGGCAACAGCCAGTATCTTTACGAGCTGTTTCCATACGGGCCGGCCAAGCAGGCCTGTAAGATTGCCGGACTGCCCAAGCCGACCGGCTGTATCTGACGTAACTGGCAGTTTGACGCCGCTGGTCCCGGCGCGTCTGCGCGCCGGGGCAATGGGGGAGTATGTCTAAATGACCGCGCTCTTTGCCATCATGTTCTACGCCGCCACGGCCGTCCTGGCCGCAGGATTGGCGTTCAAGATCGTGCAATATGCGCACACACCCGCGCCGCTGAAGATACCGACCACGCCAGCCCCGGTGACCACCGGTGGCGTCGTGCTGCGTATCCTGCGCGAAGTCGTTCTGTTCGAAAGCCTTTTCAAGTCCAACAAATGGATATGGCTGTTCGGCTACATGTTCCACGCGGCCCTGCTGCTGGCCATGCTCCGCCATCTTCGCTATTTCATCCATCCGGTCTGGGAATGGGTGGTGCTGGTGCAGCCCTTCGGCATGTATGCCGGCTTCGCCATGCTGGCAGGGCTTGGCGCATTGTGGTTCCGCCGGCTGTTCGTCCAGCGTATTCGCTATATCAGCGGTCCGTCGGACCATCTGATGCTGCTGCTGCTGCTGGGCATCACGGGCAGCGGGCTTGCCATGCGCTATGTGGCGCGCACCGATATCGTCGCGCTGAAACAGTTCATTCTCGGCCTGATCCGTTTCGACTGGCAGCCCATGCCGTCGGACCCGATCCTTATGGCCCATCTGGGAATGGTGATCGCGCTGATGATCGTCTTTCCTTTCTCGAAATTACTGCATGCGCCGGGCCTGTTCTTCAGCCCGACCCGCAACCAGGTGGATAATGCCCGCGAGAAGCGGCATCTGGCACCCTGGGCCGCGCGGCTGGAAACCGGAGGCGAGTAACTGCCATGGGCGATTACAAGGTCCCCGAGCTTGGCGAATATGCCGAAATCCCCGAGCTCTGCCCCGGTGCGACGTCGCATCTGCATTCCTACGAGGCGGCGCCGGAACACCAGGAAGCATTGGGCTTCCCCGGCGAGTTGGCCGAGGACTGGCACGACAAGGCAATCGGCCGTCTGGGCGAACTGTTGGACCGCACCCGGTCGCTGCGTGTCTACCTGGATTCCTGCGTGCGCTGCGGCGCCTGCACCGACAAATGCCACTATTTCCTGGGAACCGGCGATCCGAAAAACATGCCGGTGGCCCGGCAGGACCTGCTGCGCAAGGTCTATCGCCGTCACTTCACACCGCTGGGGAAGTTCCCGCTGACCCGCTGGCTGGTTGGCGCGGAGGACCTGACCGAAGAGGTCCTGGACGATTGGTACAACTATTTCCATCAGTGCTCGCAATGCCGCCGCTGCTCGGTCTTCTGCCCCTACGGTATCGACACCGCGGAAATTTCCATGGCCGCGCGCGACATCATGGACCATATCGGCAAGGGCCAGAAGTACTGCAACGAGATCATTGGCAAGGTGCACAAGATCGGTAACAACCTCGGCCTGCCGGGCCCGGCGCTGGAAAACACGCTGGAAGGTCTGGAAGAGGATATCGAGGACGATATCGGCGTAAAGGTCCGGCTGCCGCTGGACGAAAAAGGCGCCGATATCCTGCTGGTCACCCCCAGCGCCGATTTCTTTGCAGAGCCCCATGTCGATGGATTGATCGGTTACGCCAAGGTGTTTCATCAGGCCGGCGCAAGTTGGACAATCAGTTCATACGCGTCAGAAGCCGCCAATTTCGCCATGTTCATCGGCTCCTACGCGCAAATGCGCGAAGTTGCGCTGCGCATTCGCAAGGCAGCGATGGATCTGGGCGTCAAGCGTATCGTCTTCGGCGAATGCGGCCATGCCTGGCGCGTTGCCTACGGCTTCCTGAACACACTCGCCGGTCCCTGGGACTTCCTCGACCCGAACTATCCTGTGCCGCAGCATATCTGCGAATACACCTGGGATCTGATCGAAAAGGGCGAGTTGAAATTCGACAAGTCGGCGAATGACCATATGACGCTGACTTTCCACGATTCCTGCAATGTGGCGCGGGCTACCCGGATGGGTGACAAACCGGGCGGCCAGTTCGAAATCCCCCGCAACATCATCAAAGCGGTCTGCAACAATTTCGTGGATATGGCCGAGGACACCATCCGCGAAGGCACTTATTGCTGCGGCGGCGGCGGCGGCCTGTTGACCGACGATCTGATGGAGCTGCGCGTCAAGGGTGCCAAGCCTCGCATGGAGGCGCTGACCCAGGTCATCAAGAATGATGGCGTCACGCATATGGCAGCGATCTGCGCCATCTGCAAAAGCCAGTTCGCCAAGGTCATGCCCGAATACGGAATCGGCATGGACAGGATCGTAAGCGTGCATCAGTTGGTCAGTAACGCGATCATCCTGGACGGTCAGGAAACTGATGAAGACGAAGATAACGAGGTTGCCGGAACGGCGCCCGATACGGAGGAATAAGCGGCCATGGATCGTGCACAAGGCAACCAGAATCAGGAAACTCGGAACATGGACGAAACCAAACTGACGTTCCGGAAGTACAAGGACGGCGACACGGAGCATCGCCCCTGGCAGGAGGAAATCTTCACTGCCGACGAGTCTCACAAATGCCCGACCTATGTGCATCGCACGCCGCCCTGCCAGGGCAGCTGCCCGGCCGGCGAGGATATCCGAGGCTGGCTGAACATCGCGCGCGGCATCGAAAAAGCGCCTGAAGGCATGAACTGGCAGGAATATGCCTTCTATCGCCTGTCCGATTCCAATCCCCTGCCCGCCATCATGGGCCGCGTCTGCCCGGCGCCTTGCGAGGATGGCTGCAACCGCAACGAGGTTGAGGACCATGTCGGCATCAACGCGGTCGAGCAGTATATCGGCGACTATGCGCTGGAACACGGTCTGAAGCTGCGCGACCCCGGCACCGACACCGGCAAGAAGGTCGCCTGTATCGGCGGCGGCCCGGCCAGCCTGGCGGCAGCCTATCAGCTGCGCCGCATGGGCCACCGGGTAACGATCTTCGACAGCCATGAAGAACTGGGCGGGATGATGCGTTACGGCATCCCCGGTTACCGCACGCCGCGTGAGGTGCTGGATGGTGAAATCAAGCGCATCCTGGATATGGGCGTCGAGACCCGCATGAAAACCAAGGTAGGTGTCGACGTCTCCATGGACGACCTGCGCGACGAGTTCGACGCCATTTTCATGGGCGTCGGTGCGCAGAGTGGAACCGCCCTCCCTGTTCCCGGCGGTGACGCGTCGAACTGCATCAGCGGCGTCGCCTTCCTGGAGGCCTTCAATGACGGCCGCCTGAAGCACGGTGCGCAGAAGGTGCTGGTCATAGGCGGCGGCGATACCGCCATGGATGTGGCGGCAGTTGCCCGGCGCCTCGGCCACATCTCCCAGAGCCACGAGAAAGACCGCCCGGAAATGGTCGTCCTCGGCCATGTCACCCACGACGTAGCCACGGTCGCCAACCGCCAGGGCGCCGACGTCACGATCGTCTACCGCCGCCCAATGGACAAGATGCCGGCCACCAAGATGGAAATCGAGCATGTCACCCAGGAAGGCGTGCATATCCGCGACTCCCTGGTGCCCATCGAGGTCATCAAGGGCCCCGAGGGCCGCGCGGTTGCCCTGCGCGTGCAGGAAGCCGAGTGGGAAGGCAACAACATGACTCTCAAGGAAGGGTCGGAATTTGAGATCGAATGCGACCTGATCGTCGCAGCGATCGGCCAGATCGCCGACCTGACAGGCATGGAGAATCTCGATAACGGCCGCGGCCTGATCGACCCCGACCCCTTTTATCGCGCCAAGGGACAAGAGGACATTTTCGTTGGCGGCGATATCATCAAGCCGCACTTGCTGACCACCGCGATCGGCCATGCCTCGGTCGCGGCAGAGGGTATTCATAATATCCTCTACGGCAAGGAGCCGGTGAAGCGGCCCAAGGTCGACAAGCATCATTACGACCTACTGGAAAAACTTCAGGAAGTCCACTTGGCTCCCGCCGAATACGACCATGTCCAGGCGTGGGGCACCGACCAGGCACCCTATGCGGTCCACAACTACGAAGACCGATCGCATGTGGAGATCGTTCCGGCGGACGAACTTTTCCTCGGCCACTGGACCTATGAGGCGCGGCACAAGCGCAGGGAAAAGCACATTGGTCCCGACGATGTTCTGGGTCATTTCGATGAGCGTATCCATGGGCTGACCGAGGAAGAAGCCAAGGAGGAGGCCGATCGTTGCATGAGTTGCGGGATGTGCGTGGAATGCGATAACTGCGTGATCTACTGCCCGCAGGACGCCATCCACCGTGTGCCGAAAGACAAGCGCACCATGGGCCGGTATGTGGAGACCGACTACAACAAATGCATCGGTTGCCACATCTGCGAAGATGTCTGCCCCTGCGGCTACATCCAGATGGGCCTTGGCGAGTAGGCGGACACCATGCGCGCCCTTGTCTTCATACTGGCGATGACCGTCCTGCCCTCTCTGGCGGCGGCGCAGGTGGCCGGTGGTGTTCCCTCGCCGTCCATCACTCAGGGCAAGGGCGATAAATGCGTGGCGGATACCGACTATATGCGCCGCTACCACATGAAGGAGCTGTCGCACCAGCGCGACGATACAGTGCATGAGGGCGTGCGAACCAAACGTTTCAGCCTGAAGGAATGCGTCGCTTGCCATTCGTCGACGGATGACGGTGGACAACCGGTGCCGATCAACGCCCCGGGCGAATTCTGCGCATCATGCCATGAATATGCGGCCGTGAAGGTCGATTGCTTCCAGTGCCACGCTACGAAACCGGAAGAAGGAAAACAGGCGCACAGCTCTTCCCCCTTCCCGATGACGGCAGCAGCCGAGCCGGAGACAGGCCAATGAACGGGAACGGCTTCGACATCGATCGCCGGCGCTTCCTCAGCGCGGCCGCCGCAGCCGCCGGTGTCGCGCTTGCACCGGGCGTCACCCTTTACGGAATCGGCCATGCGGATGCGCGTGGTCTGGACGAGCCGGCATCCGGCAAGTTACGCTGGGGCCTGCTGATCGATATCAACCAGTGCACCGCCGATTGCGATGCCTGCGTTTCCGCATGTGCGGAAGAAAACGGCCTCACCGGGCACGGCCGCCCGGCGACAGACGCGCAGTGGATCCGCAAGGTCAGCGTTCGCGACCCGAAGAACGGCGTTGAGAAATCGGTACCGGTCATGTGCCAGCATTGCGCCGAGCCGCCCTGCGTCGATGTCTGCCCGACCGGCGCCTCGTTCAAGCGCGCCGACGGGATCGTACTGGTCGACAAACATATCTGCATCGGCTGCCGCTATTGCATGATGGCCTGCCCCTACAAGGCGCGGTCCTTCATCCATGAAGACCTGACCGACCAGAAACCCTATGCCCCGCGCGGCAAGGGTACGGTAGAAAGCTGTACCTTCTGTGTTCACCGCGTGGATGCCGGCGGAAATCCGGCCTGTGTCGAGGCCTGCGGCACCGCCGGAAACGGCGCCATGGTCTTCGGTGACTTGAACGATCCGAACAGCGATATCTCGCAACGCATCGCAGCCTACGCCACGCACCAGATCCGCGCGGATCTGGGCGTCGATCCCGGCGTGCGCTACCAGAACCTGTAAGGCGGCGAACCTTGGCAAGGAAGATCGCTTTCAGCACCATCGACGGACGCAACTTCGGTTATCTGGCGTTGCTTGGTGGGCTGGGCCTGCTCGTATTGCTGGGTCTGGGCTCGGCCTGGGTGATGGAACATAACGGCCATTACATAACCGGCATGAACAACCAGATCGTCTGGGGCATGCCGCATGTATTTGCCGTGTTCCTTGTTGTCGCGGCGTCGGGGGCGTTAAACGTCGCTTCCATCTCCTCGGTATTCGGCAAGGCACCCTACAAGCCGCTGTCGCGGCTGTCCGGGCTACTGGCGCTGGCGTTGCTGGTTGCGGGCCTGGTGGTGCTTGTGCTCGATCTTGGCCGCCCGGACCGACTGACCGTCGCCATGACGACCTATAACTTCAAGTCGATCTTCGCCTGGAACATTTATCTTTATAACGGCTTCATGCTGGTCGTTGGCGTCTACCTGTGGTTCCAGATGGAGCGCCGCATGCAGCGATACGCGAAGGCCGCGGGCTGGGTGGCCTTCCTCTGGCGGCTTATCCTGACCACCGGTACCGGATCGATCTTCGGCTTCCTGGTGGCGCGCGAGGCCTATGACGCTGCCGTGATGGCGCCGCTGTTCATCGCCATGTCCTTCTCCTTCGGGCTGGCGATCTTCCTGCTGGTCATGATCGCCTCCTGCGCCTGGACCGGGCGCGAGTTGGGCGGAAAACTGTTGAGGCGGATGGGTTACCTGCTGGCGATCTTCATCGCCGCCGTGCTGTATTTCACCGCCGCCCAGCATCTTACCAATCTCTATGCCGCGGAACATATTGGCGTCGAGCGATTCATCCTGCTCGAAGGCGGCATTATCACGACGCTCTTCTGGTGGGGGCAGGTAGTCCTTGGCGGCATAGCGCCGCTGGTGCTGCTGTTCCTGCCCGCGACCGCAGGCACCCGCGGTGGCACGATCATGGCTTCGGTCCTTGTGGTGGTCGGCGGGCTGGTCCAGGTCTATGTCATCATCATCGGTGGCCAGAGCTATCCGCTGATCCTGTTCCCGGGCATGGAAGTCGCCAGCAACTTCGGCGACGGCGCCGTTGCGCATTACAGCCCCAGCTGGTACGAAATCGGCCTCGGGGTCGGCGGCGTGGCCTTTGCCCTGCTCATGGTGGCCCTGGCGGTCAAGGTCCTGCCCTTCCTGCCGGCCACTCTCGCGGATAGCGCCGTGGACCCCCACCACAGCAGCCCGGAACCGAAAGGCGCGGTCCCGGCCGGAGCTTGAGCCAGATGGCACAAGAAGAACATCCTTTCGCGCAATATGTCCGCATCCTCGGGCGCGGCAAGACGCTGACCCGGTCCCTGACGATCGAGGAAGCCGAGGCCGCCATGGGCATGATCCTGCGCGGCCAAGTTCTGCCGGAGCAGCTTGGCGCTTTCCTGATGCTGCTGCGGGTCAAGGAAGAGGACGGGCAGGAAATTGCCGGTTTCGTCAAGGCGGCACGCAACTTGTTCGACCTCCCCTCGCCCGCGCCGGAAGTCGATGTCGACTGGTCCTCCTATGCCGGCAAACGGCGGCAATTGCCCTGGTTCCTGCTGGCCGCCCTGCTGCTGGCGCAGAACGGCATGCGCATCTTCATGCATGGGGCTGAAGGACATACGCCGGGCCGCCTCTATACCCGCGAGACCCTGGAGGCCCTGGGCATTCCCATCGCGCACAGCCTCGCCGAGGCCGCCGACCATATCAGGGCGCGCAATTTCGCCTATCTGCCGCTCTCCGACCTCAGCCCGCGCCTGCATGAGATCATCGAGCTCAGGCCGATCATGGGGCTGCGCTCGCCAGTGCACACGATCGCGCGCATGCTGAACCCCTTCGCGGCGCCGCTGACCGTGCAGGGCATCTTCCATCCCAATTATATGGATATCCACCAGCAGGCCGCGCTCCTGCTCGGCGAGAAGAACATGGTGGTGTTCCGTGGCGAGGGCGGCGAAATCGAACGGCGCCCGGGCAAGCTGACCGAGACACGGACCGTCCGCGATGGTATCGCAGGATCGACCGACTGGCCGCCGATCATCGCCGACGCCGTGCAGCCCACCGACCCGGAAATGGACCTCGCCCGGCTGAAGGCGGTCTGGGCCGGCGAAGCCGAGGACGCTTACGCCGAGGCGGCGATTACCGGAACACTCGCCATCGTTCTAAAGAGCTGGCACGGCTACGACAGCGTCGAGGAGGCCCAGAAGCTCGCCGAGGAGGTCTGGCGCAACCGGAACAAGGCGCAGCTGGGGATCGCCGCCTGAGGCCGCCATGGCGCATCTGCTGATCGCAGCCACGCAGAAATCGTCCGGCAAGACCACCATCACCACCGGCCTGGCCGCGGCGCTGGCGCGCAAGGGCATGGCGGTCCAGACCTTCAAGAAGGGCCCGGATTATATCGATCCCATGTGGCTGGGACGGGCGGCAGGCAGGCCGTGCTACAATCTCGATTTCCATTGCATGGGCGAGGCGGAAATCGTCGCAACCTTCGCTCGGCGCAACGCATCGGCTGATATCTCTATCATCGAGACCAACAAGGGCCTGTTCGACGGCGTGGACGTAGAAGGAAGGGACAGCAACGCCGCCTTGGCATCGATTCTGGGCGCCCCGGTGGTCCTCGTTGTCGACACTCTTGGCATGACGCGCGGGATCGCGCCGCTCGCGCTTGGCTACGTCAATTTCGATCCGGAGGTCCAAATTGCGGGCGTCATATTGAACAAGGTCGGCGGTCCGCGCCATGAGAGCAAACTGCGGGCTGCGCTGGAACGCTACACCGACCTGCCCGTGCTGGGCGCCATCGGCCGCGACCCGGCACTGGAAATCCCCGAACGCCATCTCGGCCTGGTGCCCGCCAACGAAGCCGGAGAGGCGGAGCAAACGATTGATCTCCTGTGCGATAGGGTGGCGTCTGGTATCGATCTTGACCGCATCGTGGAAATTGCGAACGGTGCGGCAGGACCGCGGGCAACACCGGCGCGGGCGCCGCACGGCAAGCCACAGAGGAAGGATATCCGCATCGGGGTCGCCCGCGATGCCGCCTTCGGCTTCTATTATCCGGACGACCTGGAGGCGCTGGAAACCGCTGGCGCCGAGATTGTTCCATTCAATTGTCTTAGCGATTCCGGATTGCCGGATGTCGACGGCATATTCATCGGCGGCGGGTTTCCCGAAACGCAGATGGCCGCCCTGTCGGCCAATCACGGCATGCGGGAGAGCATCCGAACGGCCATCGAGGCCGGCATGCCCGCCCATGCCGAATGCGGCGGCCTGATGTACCTGTCGCGCAGCCTGACCTGGCGCGACGAAACCCATGCCATGGTCGGCGTAATCCCGGGCGACGCGGTGATGCATGCCCGTCCCCAGGGACGCGGTTACGTCATTCTTG
>JBFFGY010000042.1:0-11064 GCA_041557215.1 Alphaproteobacteria bacterium | reverse complement strand
GCACCGTCCGGAATGCTTGAATGCGGCCCGACTCATTAACGGCCCGCTTTCGAAGCGGCGCAAACATAAGCGGAAATCGAATGAAAGACGATACCCTGCTGGGCCATGTCGGCAACGCCCCGTTCGAAAATCACGGGGTGGTCAATCCGCCGGTCTATCATGCCTCCACAATCCTGTTTCCCACGCTCGAAGCCTACCGCAACGGCAAGACCGCCAGGGTCCGCTATGGCCGCCGCGGAACGCCGACGAGCTATGCCTTCGAAGAGGCGGTAGCGGCTTTGGAAGGTGGCACGGGCGGTGTGTCGACGCCCTCGGGCCTGTCAGCGATCACCTCGGTCCTGACCGCCTGCGTCAAGGCCGGCGACCATGTCCTGATGAGCGACAGCGCCTATCAGCCGACCCGCTATTTCTGCCAGACGACCCTGAAACGTCTTGGGGTAGAAACCGAATATTACGACCCAACGATCGGCGCAGGAATCGAGTCACTGATCCGCCCGAACACCAGCGTCGTCTATGTCGAATCGCCGGGCTCCCTGACCTTCGAGGTGCAGGATATCCCCGCCATCGCCGGGGTTGCCCAAAAGGCGAGCGCCATCGTCATCGCCGACAATACCTGGGGCGCCGGTTATTATTGCAAGCCCTTGGCGCTGGGCGCCGACGTCAGCCTGCAGGCGGCGACCAAATACCTTGTCGGCCATTCCGATACCAATCTCGGCATAGCCGTCTGGCAAGACAACGAGCGATTCGCCCGGGTCCGCGACGAGGTGCAGAACATGGGCATCTGCGCCGGCCCGGACGACCTCTACCTCACGCTCAGGGGCATGCGCACCATGGGGGTGCGCCTGCCGCGCCATTTCGAGAGCGGGTTGAAAATTGCCCGCTGGCTGAAGCAGCGGCCCGAAGTCAAGCATGTGATGCATCCGACCCTGGAAGACGATCCGGGTCATGAATTGTGGAAGCGCGATTTCACCGGCGCCTGCGGCCTGTTCGGATTCGTCCTGCACGAGACCAACCAGACGGCGCTGGCTGCGATGATGGATGGCCTGAAGCTGCATGGCATGGGCGCCAGTTGGGGCGGCTATGAAAGCCTGATGATCCCAACCAATCCAAACACATCCCGCAGCGCGACGCGCTGGGAGGTTGAGGGCCAGGGAATGCGCATCCATGTGGGGCTGGAAGATCCGGTAGACCTGATCGCTGATCTGGAAGCCGGACTGGAACGGTTGAACAAGGCCGGAAAGGGGTCGTGACGATGAGCGAAATTGTGGAAGCCGTCAAATTCAACGCTGACGGGCTGGTGCCCGCCATCGCCCAGCAGCACGACACCGGCGAGATACTGATGATGGCCTGGATGAACGCGGACTCGATCGCGGAAACGCTGGCCACGGGGCGCGTCTGCTACTGGTCGCGCTCGCGCCAGGCCTTCTGGCGCAAGGGCGAAAGCTCGGGCCACGAACAGCATCTGAAGGAACTGCGCATCGATTGCGACGGGGACACGCTGCTGCTGCTGGTCGACCAGACCGGACCGGCCTGCCACACCAACCGGCGCAACTGCTTCTACCGCGCGGTGCGCGACGGGGGACTGGTGACCATCATGGAGCCGGAAGCATAGCGCCGGCAATCCCGCCATGCTGACGACTGCCACTCCTTCGCGCTCGGTATGCGCAGGCCGCTGAAACTTCATCCAGACTCGCGATGCGAGGCGGTGACGGGGATCGAGGTTACGATATCGCGGCGGGGACATGGCGACCTTGTTTTGCGCTATACCGTAACCGCCCGCATGGCGGACCTGCGCCTGCCCTCCGTGACGTTGCCCGAGCGCACCGACGGGCTGTGGCGACATAGCTGCTTCGAGACCTTCATACAGCCCTCACCGGACACAGCCTATTACGAGTTCAATTTCGCCCCCTCTACGCAATGGGCGGCGTACGGATTCAATGGCTACCGAAGCGGAATGAGACTGCTGTGCGGCTTCAACGAACCGCGCATCAAGACAGAGTGGAGCGACGGGAGCTTCAAAATGGAGGCCAGTTTGGAGCTGGGCGGATTGGCCAATCTTCCGTCCGACGCGCCATGGCGGGTCGGCCTGTCCGCGGTCCTCGAGGATGCGCACGGCAGCTTGTCCTACTGGGCCCTGGCGCATCCGCCGGGCAAGCCTGATTTTCATCATTCCGATTGCTTTGTGATGGAACTTGCGCCAGCTTGACGACCATGAAATTCGGCATCGACAGACTGCTCGCTGAACCCGCCCTGCGCGCAGCCTTAAAGAGCAGGCGCGTGGCGTTGCTCGCCCATCCGGCGTCCGTCACGCAGGATCTGACGCATTCGCTGGACGCGCTGGCGGCCTGCGGCGAATTTACGCTTAGCGCCGCCTTCGGCCCGCAGCACGGGCTGCGCGGCGACAAGCAGGACAACATGATCGAATCGCCGGATTACGACGATCCGGTGCATCGCATTCCGGTCTTCAGCCTGTATGGCGAGGTGCGCCGGCCGACGGATGCGATGATGGAGGCGTTCGACATATTGCTGGTCGACCTGCAGGATCTGGGCTGCCGCATCTATACCTTCGTCACGACGCTGCGCTACGTGCTGGAGGCGGCGGCGGCGCATGGCAAGGCGGTCTGGGTGCTGGACCGCCCCAACCCCGCTGGGCGTCCCGTGGAAGGACTGCGCCTGCGCGAAGGCTGGGAGAGCTTCGTCGGCGCCGGCCCGCTGCCCATGCGCTACGGCCTTACGCTCGGGGAACTGGGCTCATGGTTCATCGAAAAGCTGAAGCTGGACGTGGAATACCGCGTTATCGAGATGCTGGGCGGCTGGCGGCCTGACGCCGCACCGGGTTTCGGCTGGCCGCTTGGAGATCGCATCTGGATCAACCCCAGTCCGAACGCGCCAAACCTGTGTATGGCGCGCGCCTATGCCGGCACGGTGATGCTGGAGGGCACGACCCTGTCGGAGGGCCGCGGCACGACCCGCCCGCTGGAACTTTTTGGTGCGCCCGATATCGACGCGCGGCGCGTACTGGCGGAAATGAACGCACTCGCACCGCACTGGCTGCAGGGTTGCATCTTGCGCGATTGCTGGTTCGAGCCCACCTTCCACAAGCATGTCGGCGAATTGTGCAGCGGCGTTCAGATCCATTGCGAGGGCCCGGCCTACGACCATGAGACGTTCCGGCCCTGGCGGCTGCAGGCACTCGCCTTCAAGGCAATCCGCCACCTGTATCCCGACTATCCGCTGTGGCGTGACTTCCTCTACGAATATGAAGAGGGCAAGCTCGCCATCGACGTCATCAACGGTGGCCCAGTCTTGCGCGCATGGGTGGACGACCGGACCGCGACCCCACAGGACCTGGACGCCCTTGCCCGGCTCGATGAGGACTCATGGCGGGAAGAGCGCGAAGCATTTCTGCGCTACTGATGGCTGGCCGGGTCGGCCTGGATTGACGGAATAGTCCCAGCATGCGTATGTCTGCTCCCATGAAGGTCTTGCGCCTGACAATCCTCGCCATGTTGCTCTCGCTTGCGTGCGTTGCCCGCGCCGACGAGGCGCCGACGCTGACCATATTCGCCGCGGCCAGCACGGCACCCGCTATCGAAGAAGTAGCCGCCCTATACGAAGCGCGAGGACATGGCGTCGTGCGCTGCGTATTCGCAAGCTCGGGGGTTCTCGCGCGGCAAATCGATAATGGTGCGCCCGCGGATATTTATCTGTCCGCCAATAATACCTGGATGGACTGGCTCGCCGGGCGCGGGGCAATCGAGGGTGAGCCCGCCACGCTGCTTGGCAATCGCCTGGTACTGGTTCAGCCGGCGGGTGCCCCTGCCCTTGCGCTGGACACCTCGCTGCCCGCCGCTTTGGTGGGTGAAAGACTGGCGATGGGAGACCCCGACCATGTCCCCGCGGGCATCTATGCGCGTCAGGCGCTGGAACACATGGGACTATGGGAATCGTTGTCGCCGCTGACGGCGCGTATGAAGGATGTGCGGGCCGCCCTGCTGATGGTGCAACGGGGCGAAGCTGCCGCCGGAATCGTCTATGAAAGCGACGCGCAGGGCGATGAACGGCTTCAGATTACGGCCGCCTTCCCCGACGACAACCATGAGCCGATCATCTATAGCGCCGCGATCCTCAAGGACGGAAGCCGCGAGGCCGCCCGCCGTCTGCTCGATTTCCTGCGGAGCCCCGAAAGCAGCGAGGTTTTCCGCCGCCGTGGCTTCCGTCTAGAATAGAACCATGGACTGGCTCACCCCCCTGGAGATCGAGGCGCTGGCCCTTAGCCTGCGGGTCGCGGTCGTCGGCGTGATCTGTTCGCTGCCCTTCGGGCTGGCGGCAGCCTGGCTGTTGGCGCGGCGCGACTTTCCAGGCAAGTCGCTGGTGGATGGGGTCATCCATCTGCCGCTGGTGGTGCCGCCCGTAGTCGTCGGTTACCTGCTGCTGGTCGCGCTGGGCCGTCGCGGGCCGATCGGCGGCTGGCTGCATGACAGTTTCGGGATAACCATCGCCTTCACCTGGAAGGGCGCCGCCATTGCCGCCGCCGTCATGGCCTTTCCCCTGATGGTGCGCGCCATGCGGCTGTCGCTGGAAGCGGTAGACCGAAAGCTCGAGGCTGCGGCGCGGACCCTGGGCGCCGGGCCGGTCAGGGTCTATGCGACCATCACCCTGCCGCTGATGGCACCGGGAATTCTGGCTGGCGTCGTCCTGGCCTTCGCCCGCGCACTAGGCGAATTCGGCGCGACGATCACCTTCGTCTCCAACATCCCCGGCGAGACCCGCACGCTGCCGATTGCACTTTACAGCCTGACCCAGACCCCTGGCGGTGAATCGGCGGCAGCGCGTCTGGCGGTTATCTCCATCGGTCTCGCCCTGACCGCCATTGTGGCCTCCGAATGGATTGCCCGGCGCATGGCGCGGCGGCTGGAGGGCGAGACATGATCGAGGTCGATGTCCGACGCCGGCTTGGCGATGTGCTGATCCAGGCCGCTTTCACCAGTCCACCCGGCGGGATCACCGCGCTATTCGGTCGCTCCGGGGCGGGCAAGACGGCGCTGGTCAACCTGCTGGCGGGCCTGGATCGGCCGGACGAAGGCCGCATCGCGGTGGACGGCGCGGTCCTGTTCGATTCCGAGGCCGGCATAAACCTGCCGCCGGAGAAGCGCCGCCTGGGTTATGTCTTCCAGGAAGCGAGACTGTTCCCGCATATGTCGGTGCGCCGAAACCTTACATACGGCACGAAACGCGATTCGAACGGCGTGTCGTTCGACCATGTGATCGAGTTGCTGGACCTTGCCCGCCTGCTGGACCGCGGCCCGCGCGACCTTTCCGGCGGCGAGAAGCAGCGGGTCGCCATCGGCCGGGCCCTGCTCGCCAGTCCGCGCCTGCTGTTGATGGACGAACCGCTGGCCGCCCTGGACATGGCGCGCAAATCCGAAATCCTGCCCTTCATCGAACGGTTGCGCGACGAGCTGGCTATCCCCATCGTTTATGTCAGCCACGCGATGGAGGAAATCGTGCGGCTTGCCGATACGCTGGTGATCATGTCGGACGGCAAGGTCGCCGCGGTCGGTTCAGTCGAGGACCTGATGAGCCGCCTGGACTTGCGGCCCCTTACCGGCCGTTACGAGGCGGGCGCGGTGTTGACGGTGACTGTCGGAGGCCACGATCAGAATAACGCTGTCACCAGGTTGTCCTTCGAGGGCATGACCCTGCTGGTGCCTTATGCGGATATTCCGGTCGGCGAGGAACTTCGAATCCGCATCCGCGCCCGCGACGTGTCGCTTTCGCTGGGCGCGCCCGACGATATCAGCATCCTGAACGTCTTCCCCGGCCGCGTCGTAGAAATCAGCGACCGCAAGGACGGTCAGGTGGACGTCATCGTCGAAGTCGGTGCCCGCATCTGGGCCCGCATCACGCGGCTGGCCGCCAAGCGGCTGGCCCTGGAGCCCGGCAAGCAGGTCCATGCGCTAATCAAGGCCGTAGCGATCGACCGGCAAAGTCTGGGCAGACGGAAGCCAGCTTATCTGAGGAAAGCTCACGAAAAGGCCTGACCACAAGGCGTACCAAATAGGTGCTGCGACATGCTGACGCAGTTAAGCGCTAGAAAAATAACGAAAAATATTCCCGGATTGATATAGATAAATGTTACCCCATAAACGGCGGTGTAAAAGGAAATCCTCTAACCCTCTCTTACCCGCCAAAACTGACCGGGGAATGGTGCAAACCATTCCCCGGGCGTTTTTTTTGTAATGTCAGAATATTTGAGGCAGATACCGCTCAGCCTCGTATATCGTAATGCCCGCTGGGGGACATCTCCAAGTCTGGCAAGGCATATCCGGTATTGCAGGCGAGCCTGAAGACTCATGCCAAGAGGGCCGCGCCAGCAGCCCTCTCGATCAAAGAAGCTGAGACGCCCTGCCCTACTCCGCAGCCTGGTCGTAAGCCTCCATCGGCGGGCAACTGCAAACCAGGTGACGGTCGCCATAGACATTGTCGACGCGGCCTACCGGCGGCCAGTACTTGTCCTCCCGCAGGGTATGGAGCGGGAAATAGGCCTCTTCCTTGGAATAGGGATGCGACCAATCTCCCTGCAGCAGCAAATGGTGGGTATGCGGCGCATTGCGCAGCAGGTTGTTTTCCTTATCCGCCTTGCCGGACTCGACATCGGCTATTTCCTGGCGGATCGAAATGAGCGCGTCGCACAGCCGGTCCTGTTCGCGTTGGCTCTCGCTTTCCGTCGGCTCGATCATCAGCGTATCCGGAACCGGGAAAGACATGGTCGGCGCGTGGAAGCCGTAATCCACCAGCCGCTTCGCCACATCCTCGACCGTAATGCCGCTGGTCTCCTTCAACGGCCGGAAATCGACGATGCATTCATGAGCCACCAGCCCATTCTTGCCGGTATAGAGGATCGGATAATGCGCCGACAGGCGCCTGGCTACATAGTTGGCGTTCAGCACAGCGACCTGCGTGGCGCGGCGCAACCCCTCGTCGCCCAGCAGCCGGATATAGGTCCAGCTTATCGGCAGGATGCTGGCCGATCCCCATGGTGCCGCGGAAACAGGACCAACAGTATCGCCACCCCGGGCGGATGGATTTACGCCTTCCACGACCGGATGGTCCGGCAGGTAGGGCGCCAGATGGGTCGCCACGCCGATCGGCCCCATGCCGGGCCCGCCGCCGCCATGCGGAATGGCGAAGGTCTTATGCAGGTTCATATGCATGACGTCGGCGCCGATGCTTCCAGGGCGACAGATACCGACCAGTGCATTGAGATTCGCCCCATCCATATAGACCTGACCGCCATTGTCATGGACGATCCGGCAGATATCGACGATCGATTCCTCATAGACGCCATGGGTCGAGGGATAGGTCACCATCAGGGCGGCAAGTTCGGAGGCGTTTTCCGCGGCTTTTGCCTTCAGGTCCTCAACATCGATATTTCCATGATCGTCGGACTTCACGACCACCACCTTCATGCCGGCCATATGGGCGCTGGCCGGATTGGTGCCATGCGCCGAGGCCGGGATCAGGCAGATATTGCGATGCCCCTCTCCCCTGCTCTCGTGATATTTCCGGATCACCAAAAGCCCGGCATATTCGCCCTGGCTGCCGGCGTTGGGCTGCAGCGATACCGCGGCAAAGCCGGTGATGGTGCAGAGCATCTGCTCCAGTTCCTCGAAGAGTTGCTGGTACCCCTGGGTCTGGTCCAACGGCGCGAAGGGATGCATGTGGGTGAAGTTGCGCCAGGTCACCGGCACCATCTCGGTGGTGGCGTTCAGCTTCATGGTGCATGAGCCGAGCGGAATCATCGACCGGTCAAGCGCGATATCCTTCGCCGCGAGGAAGCGCAGATAACGCATCATCTCGGTCTCGGAATGGTAGAGATTGAAGGTCGGATGCGTCAGGAATTCGCTGGTCCGCCGCAGCTTGTCGGGGATACAGTCCGTCACCTCGGCGTCCAGCGCGTCGATATCCAGCAGTTCCTCGGCCTTCGAAGAGAAGACCCGCCACAGGGCGACAAGGTTCTTGCGCTGCGTTGTCTCGTCAAACGTGATGCCGACATGGTCGGCATCGACAATGCGCAGGTTTATCCGCGATGCCCGCGCCGCCGCCGCGACACGGCGCGCCATTCCCGGCAGATGCACCGTCACCGTGTCGAAATAGGAATCATGAATGATCTCGTAACCCAGGCGCTTCAGCCCCTCGGCCATGATCACCGTCATCCGGTGCACCCGTTCTGCGATCCGGTTGAGCCCGTCGGGGCCATGAAAAATGGCGTACAAGGCTGAAAGCATCGCCAGAAGAACCTGCGCCGTGCAGATATTGCTGGTCGCCTTCTCCCGGCGGATATGCTGCTCGCGCGTCTGCATGGCCATACGCAGCGCACGGTTGCCTTCGGAGTCGACCGACACGCCAATGATCCGGCCCGGTGTCTGGCGCTTGTATTCATCACGGGTGGCGAAATAGGCCGCATGCGGGCCGCCATAGCCCATCGGCACGCCGAAGCGCTGGGTATTGCCGATCGCGATGTCGGCGCCCATTTCCGCCGGCGGCTTCAGCATGACGAGCGCCAGGATGTCGGCCGCCACCGTGGCAAGCCCGCCCATATCGTGCACCTTTGCGATCACCGGCGTCAGGTCGCGCACCGCGCCACAGGTACCCGGATACTGGATCAGAGCGCCATAGATTTCATGCTCACCCAGCTCCTTTTCCGGTTCACCGACAACGACCTCGATCCCCATCGGCCGCGCCCTCGTGCGCACGACCTCGATGGTTTGCGGGTGGCAGTTGCGATCGATGAAGTAGGTATTGGACTTGACCTTGGAAACGCGGTGCGACATGGCCATCGCCTCCGCCGCCGCCGTTGCTTCGTCCAGCAGCGAGGCATTGGCAATATCCATACCCGTCAAATCCATGACCATCTGCTGGAAGGCCAGAAGTACTTCGAGCCGCCCTTGGCTTACCTCGGCCTGGTAGGGGGTGTAGGCCGTATACCAACCCGGGTTTTCCAGCACGTTGCGCTGAACCACCGGCGGCATGATGGTGCCGTGATAACCCATGCCGATCATTGATATGAAAACCTTGTTGCGCGCCGCCACGCGCCGCAGAACGGCCTGCGTCTCTCTTTCGGTAAGAACCGGCGGCAGGTCCAGCGGCTTGTCGTCGGAACGGATCACCTTCGGCACCGCCTTGTCGACGAGTTCATCGAGCGACTTCAATCCCAGCAACTTCAGCATTTCCGAAATTTGCGGCTCCTGCGGCCCGATATGCCGCTGCATGAAATCACCCCGCATTTTCAGTTCATTCAGGCTAGGTCGCTGTTTTGACATGTCATCTGACTCCGATAAAGACGCCGCGGCAGATCAGCCGCGATAATAACGCTGTTCGACGAAGGGCATTCTGGCGACGGTGACCGGCAGGGCTTTGCCGCGCACCATGGCATTCAACCTGGTTCCCGCAGCCGCCATTTCCGCCTCGACATAGCCCATGGCTACCGGGGCCTCGACGGTCGGCCCGAAACCGCCACTGGTCACGATGCCGACGGTTTTGCCAGCCTCGTCGGTGATCTCTGCGCCCTCTCTCACCGGCGCACGGCCTTCCGGCCGTAACCCTACACGCCGCCTCGGCGGACCGTTTTGCATTTCCGAATCGACGATATCGGCACCGGGATAACCTAATGGCCGCTCACCGCCGCGCCTCCGCACCTTCTGTATGGCCCAGGACAGCCCGGCCTGAATGGGCGTCGTCGTTTCATCGATATCGTGGCCGTAGAGGCACAGGCCCGCCTCCAGGCGCAGCGAGTCGCGCGCCCCCAGACCGATGGCGGCCACCTCTTCCTCGGACACCAGCCGACGCGCCAGTTGGTCGGCCTTGCTTGCCGGGACCGAAATTTCAAAACCGTCCTCGCCGGTATACCCGGACCGCGTAACGAAACATTGCGCACCTACCAGTTTGACGGGCCGCGCCGTCATGAAAACCATCTCCGCCGTCTCCGGCGCAAGACGGGCCATTACCGCGCCCGCCGCCGGCCCCTGCAGTGCCAGAAGCGCGCGGTCCGACACCTCGGTTATTTCGCATTGTCCGCCAATGTTACCGCGCATATGAGCAATATCCTGCGTCTTGCAGGCCGCGTTGACGACCACGAACAGATGATCCCCCGCATTCGTCACCATAAGGTCGTCCAGGATGCCGCCCTCGGCATTGGTGAACAGGGCATAGCGCTGGCAACCGGCAGCCAAATCGACGATGTCGACGGGGACAAGCGTCTCCAGCGCCTGTGCCGCGCCGTCGCCATCCAGCCTGACCTGCCCCATATGCGAGACATCGAACAGGCCAGCCGCAACACGGGTGTGGCGATGCTCTTCGATGATACCCTTGTATTGTACAGGCATCTCGTAGCCGGCAAAGGGAACCATCCGAGCGCCGAGTTCCAGATGCAGGTCATACAAAGGGGTCCGCGCAAGAACTCCCTGCGATCGGGTATCTTCGGCCATGGGTATTTCCTTTTCGGTTCCTGCCGGCCAGATGAGGGGAAGACGCGGCCGGCTCAATCGGAATATATGTTTCTTATACGAAACGCCCGATTCAGGCAAGCCGCGATCGCAAAGACTCCCACCGAAAAGTGTTGTTTACTACCCACCCTAACGGGGATTGCCACGAATGCCCCGACTGTCAGAGGCTGACCCGCTACCCGGTGGAAACCCAGAGGATCGTTGCGTCCTCCCCCCCCACCGATACGCAGGCATGGCCCATGTCGCTGTCGTAGTAAACAGAGTCGCCGGCGGCGAGGGTGATAGGCTCGTAAAACTCGGTATAGAAGGCGATCCTGCCATCGAGCACGTAAAGGAACTCTTCACCCGGATGCCTGACCCAGTCGGCAAACTCTTCAAAGGACCGTGCCCGCACCTTGGTGCGGAAGGGAATCATTTTGCGCTGGGCAAGCTCGACACTCAGCAACTCATGCTCGTAAGTGGCGGTAACCCTGGACCTACCCTCGCCGGCCCGGGTTATCGCGCGCCGGCCGGATGCCTTGAGCGAGTCCGTTTCCACAAAAAGCTGGGGCAATTC
>JBFFGY010000041.1:0-11098 GCA_041557215.1 Alphaproteobacteria bacterium | reverse complement strand
TGACGACCGCCGCCTTGCAGCCCTTTTCGCGGAGTTCGGCGACCACCCCGGGCACCACATCCGGCGGCGTACTGATCACGGCGAGTTCCGGCACCACGGGCAATGCGGCGACATTGGGCCAGGCCAGCGCGCCGCCGACCGCACGGTGCTTCGGATTAATCGGCATGATCGGACCATCGAAGCCGCCGCTCATGAGGTTGCGCGCCAGGACCCAACCGATCGAACCGGGCGTCTTGCTTGCCCCGACGAGGGCGATGGCGGATGGGTTGAACAGCGATTTCAGGCTTCGAATCGTCATTGGGAAATATCTTTCAGCGCTTGACAATAGGCTTCGGTCGCGGCGGCGCCGAAGGTGCAAAAAATTACTTTTTCAATGGTTCCGGGCTCGCGGGTCAGCTCATCGGCAACCGTCTGCGTTGCGATGCGGACAGCGCGTTCGAGCGGAAAACGATAGACGCCGGTCGAGATGGCGGGGAAGGCGATGGTCTTTACGCCGGCCTCGCGCGCCAGCGCCAGGCTGTTTCGATAACAGGATTCCAGAAGCTCGTCTTCGCCATGGCCGCCCCCGTTCCAGACAGGGCCGACCGTGTGGATCACGAACCTGGCCGGCAGCTGGTAACCGCTGGTGATGCGGGCCTCGCCGGTGGGACAGCCCCCGATCTTGCGGCATTCCGCCAGCAATTCGGGCCCGGCGGCGCGATGGATTGCGCCGTCCACGCCACCGCCGCCCAGCAGGGATGTATTGGCGGCGTTGACGATGGCGTCGACGGTCAGTTTCGTGATGTCGCCTTCGGCGACTTCGAGAATATTGCGCATTGCCTCCTCCGCCGGAACATTATGTATGCCGGCGGAGCGACTTGGCGAGAGCTCAGCGAATGGCCCGCACCTTTTCCTCTGCCTTGGCACGCGCTATCGCCTCCTCGATCAGGCGGGTGGCCTCCTCGGCCTCGCCCCAGCGGCTGACCTTGGCCCATTTATTCTTCTCCAGGTCCTTGTAGTGGGTGAAGAAGTGGGCGATTTGGTCGCGCAGGATTTCCGGTAAGTCGCGGTAGGAAACCACATCGGTGAAATAGGGGTGCAGAGCATCCACGGGAACGGCGAGGATTTTTTCGTCTACGCCGCTCTCATCCTCCATCATCAGCACGCCCACGGGGCGGGAACGGACCACGGCGCCCGGGACCACCGGCACGCGGCCCGCCACCAGCACGTCGCAAGGGTCGCCGTCGCCGGACAGGGTATGGGGGATAAAGCCGTAATTGGCGGGATAGAACATCGCCGTATGCAGGAAGCGGTCCACGAAGATGGCGCCGGATTCCTTGTCGAACTCGTATTTCACCGGATCGCTGCCCAGCGCGACTTCGATGATCACATTGACGTCCCATGGCGGATTGTCGCCCACGGGAATTTTGTTGATGTCCATTTATCCTCTCTCCGCAAATTGAGATCGGGTATATAGCGGCTTTTGTTGCGCTGCACAATAACCGGCGGCAAAAGGCCGCATACTCGATCGTTTGTTTGTGTGCGACCGCTCAATCGCTGTCAGCAGATACAGGCGCGGGCCGTCGCCGGGCTTCAGCGGGAAATGTCCGTAACATCCAGATTAACAAGGCCAACCCCGGCAATGCGGCCAGTGTCGTCACCAGAAAGAAACTAATCCAATCCATTTGATCGGCAAGCCAGCCTGAACCTGAGGCCAGAAGCGTTCGGGCAAAGGCCATAAGTGATGACAACAGGGCATACTGGGTCGCCGTGTAGGCGACATTCGTCAGGCTGGAAAGATAGGCAACAAAAGCGGTCGTTCCCATGCCGCCCGACAGGTTTTCGGCGGCGATTGTGACCATCAACATCGGCACCGAATAACCGACCCAGGCCTGCATCGCGAAAACCAGGTTCGAGCCCGCCTGCAGAACGCCGCATACCAGAAGCGCGCGCAAAATACCGTACCGGGCCACCATCACGCCGCCGAGCGCCGCACCAACCAGGGTCATGGCCAGCCCGAATCCCTTGCTGACCGCCCCGATTTCCGCCTTGCTGAATCCCATCTCGAGATAAAAGGGGTTGGCCATAACACCGAGCAGCGCATCGCCATATTTGTAGAGCGCCACGAAAAGCAACACCGGAATCCAGCCACGCCGCGACATGAACTCCGCGAAGGGACAAACCACGGCAGCGTAAACCCAGGCTGAGAGACCCAACACCGGGCCTGGAAGGTGGGCGTTACGCTCAAGGAATTCGCGGCCCTTGCCCTCGAGGGCTTCCGACTCGCGCGATGTCCTGACCTGCGGCTCCGGATTGAGCAAAACGGCGCCGACACCAATAAGCACCAGACCTGCCATGACAATATAGGCCCAGGACCAGCTGGCGAAATCGGCGACGATCAATGCGCCTCCGCCCGCTGCCAGCATCGCTACGCGATAGCCGAACACAAGATTCGCGGCACCAGCACCCAGTTTTTCGTCTTCCAGGATCTCGGTGCGGTAGGCATCGATCACGATATCTTGCGTAGCGGAGGCAAAAGCCACCATCACGGCCCAAAAAATCATCCACCAGAGCCCATCTGCCGTAGCGGGGTCACTGCTGGCCATGCCGGCAATGGAAACGATCAGCGCCACTTGCGATACCAGCATCCAGCTGCGGCGGCGACCGAGCAGGCGGGTGAGAATTGGAACGGGTAACTTGTCGACCAGCGGCGACCACAGGAATTTCAGGGCGTAGGCCGTGCCGACCAGGCTGACGAAGCCGATGGCCGTTTTGGAAACGCCGACTTCCTTCAACCAGGCGGACAGGGTCGAGTAAACCAGCAGCAACGGAAGGCCGCTGGAAAAGCCAAAGAACAGCAGCGAAAGAACGCGGCGTTCCAGATAGACCGATATGGAGTCGAGCCATGAGCGAATCATGGCTGCGAGCATAACAGCGCTGCGCCGGATGCGGAGGGATATTTACTGGGCGATTTGCGGGCGCAGGAACGCCCGCTATGCCTTACCCCGCCTCGGCTTCCCTGCGGCGCTGGTCGCGCTTGCGTTCGTGTGGGTCCAGGATGGCCTTGCGAAGGCGGATATTGTTCGGCGTCACCTCGACGCGCTCGTCGTCGCCGATATAGGCGATGGCGTCCTCCAGCCCCATGCGGGTGACCGGGGTCAGCCGCACCGCCTCGTCCTTGCCGGAGGCGCGGATGTTGGTGAGCTGCTTGGCCTTCAGCGGGTTGACCTCAAGGTCGCTGCCCTTGGCATGCTCGCCGATGATCATGCCTTCATAGACCTCGTCGCCGGATTCCACGAACAGGCGGCCGCGCTCTTCCAGGTTCCACAGCGCATAGGACACCGCCTTGCCCTGGCAATTGGCGATCATCGAGCCTTCGCGGCGGCCCGGGATCGGCCCCTTGTGCGGCGCGTATCCGTGGAACAGGCGGGTCATCACGCCGGTGCCGCGGGTGTCGGTCAGGAATTCGCCGTGATAGCCGATCAGCCCGCGCGAGGGGACCAGGAAGGTCACGCGCGTCTTACCGCCGCCCGATGGGCGCATGTCAGTCATTTCGCCGCGGCGGATTCCGATCTTTTCGACGACCACGCCAGCGAAGTCCTCGTCGACATCGACAACGACTTCCTCGATCGGCTCCAAGCGCTGGCCGGTCTGCGGATCGTTTTGGTAGATCACGCACGGGCGGCTGACCGACAGCTCGAAGCCCTCGCGGCGCATGGTCTCGATCAGCACGCCGATTTGCAGTTCGCCGCGGCCGGCGACCTCGTAGGCATCCTTCTCCGCGGTTTCACTGATGCGGATCGCGACATTGCCCTCGGCCTCGCGCATCAACCGGTCGCCGATCATGCGGCCGGTGACCTTGTCGCCGTCGCGACCGGACAGCGGCGAATCGTTGACCGCGAAGGTCACCGCCATGGTCGGCGGGCTGACCTCGCGCGCGGGCAGCGCCTCTTCCACTTCCGGCGCGCATATCGTGTCGGCCACGGTCGCATTGGCCAGTCCGGCCACGGCAACGATATCGCCGGCCTGAACTTCCTCGACCGGCACCCGCTTCAGGCCGCGGAAAGCCAGCAGCTTGCTCAAGCGGCCGGTTTCCAGAACCTTGCCGTCGCGCGACAGGGCACGCACCGCCATATTGACCTTCGCCCGGCCGGAATGCACACGGCCGGTCAGGATTCGGCCGAGATAGGGATCCGATTCCAGGGTCGTCGCCAGCATGCGGAACGGGCCGTCCGCATCGGCATCGGGCTGCGGCACGCGCGCCTCGATGGCCTCGAACAGCGGCTCCATTGATTCACGCGGGTCGTCCAGGTTACGGGCGGCCCAGCCTTCCTTCGCCGAGGCGTAGATCACCGGGAAGTCGAGTTGCTCTTCCGTCGCGTCCAGCGCCACGAAGAGGTCGAAGACCTCGTCCACCACCTCGTCGGGGCGGGCGTCGGGCTTGTCCACCTTGTTGATCACGACGACCGGCTTCAAACCGCCGGCCAGCGCCTTGGTCAAAACGAACTTGGTCTGCGCCATCGGGCCCTCGGCCGCATCCACCAGCAGCAGCGCGCCATCGACCATCGACAGGATGCGCTCCACCTCGCCGCCGAAATCGGCATGGCCGGGCGTATCGACGATATTGAAGCGCTCGTCCTTCCAGTCCACCGATGTGCATTTGGCCAGGATGGTAATGCCGCGCTCGCGTTCCAGGTCGCCGGAATCCATGGCGCGTTCGGCCATCGTCTGATGCGCCTGCACGGCCCCCGACTGGCGCAGCATCTGGTCTACGAGTGTCGTCTTCCCATGATCGACATGGGCGATGATGGCGAGATTTCTCAGTTCCATAAGGGTCCGGCCTGTTTTGCCAAAAAACCTGGCCCGTCCTTCGGGACGGGCCGTGCTGCCGGGTATATAGGGGTTAGCGGGCCGGCAGGCCAGCCGAATCTTTACGATTCCGGCCCCTGCCAGGCGGGAAATGCTGAAAAACGCCGGAAATGACGCCCGAATGGGCGTCTTCCGGTGCCGGTTACCGTTTTGGTTTGATCGGCAGCGGCCCCAGTTTTTCCTCTACCAGCTCTGCCAGATTCCGTTCGGGGCGCGCGCCGTTATGCGAGATGACCTCGGCGGCGGCGATTGCCGCAATCCGGCCGCAGATACCGAGATCCAGATCCTGGGTATAGCCATAGAGGAACCCGGCGGCATAGGCGTCCCCCGCACCGGTGGTATCCACCACCGCGCGGATCGGTTCGGCATCTATGACATGCACTTCCTCGCCTTGGATGATCACCGACCCCTTCGAACTGCGGGTCAGGCAGGCGATATCCACATGGCCGGACTTGCGTAGCATCTGGATAGCCTCATCGAAGACATCCACCTGATACAGCGACATGATCTCTTCTTCGTTGGCGAACAGAATGTCGATATGGTCGGCCACAAGGGCGCGGAAGGCATCACGATGGCGATCGACGCAGAACGGGTCCGACAGGGTTATCGACATCTTATGGCCGGAATCGTGGGCGTATTCCGCGGCGCGGATAAAAGCGCGCTGGGCCTCGGGCCGGTCGAACAGATAGCCTTCGAGATAGGTGACCCGGCTGTTCTGGATAACGCCGGGGTTCAGGTCGGCAACACCCAGCGTGCTTGCGGCGCCCAGGTCCGTGCACATGGTGCGCTGCGCATCGGGGGAAACCAGAACCAGGCAACGGCCGGTGGCCGGCCCGTCCGTGGCGGCCTCGTTCGAGAAATGCACCCCGATGGAGTTCATGTCGTGGCTGAAGACCTGGCCGAAATAGTCGTCCTTGACCTTGCCGATATAAGCGCCGTTGCCGCCAAGGGATGCGATCGCCGCCATTGTATTGGCGCAGGATCCGCCGGACATCTCGACACCCGGGGGAAGCTTGCCGTACAGGAAATCCGCCGTTGAGGTTTCGACCAGCTTCATCGTGCCCTTGGCAAGCTGTTGTTCGGCGAGGAATCCGTCTTCGACATGGGCGACCACGTCGACCAGCGCATTTCCGATTCCCGCAACGTCGTACGACGTAACCATCGTCATTTCCCTTCTTCCGGCCGTATGCAAGCGGCGGTGAATATAGTCTTCCATAGCGCCAAGGCAATCACAAAAGGGCGGAACCTGCCCCTTGCCCGATATTGCGCGGGGAGGTAAACCCTTGGTCATGCTGACTCAATTCATGAAGGCTGCAAGCCAACTGACCGACCCCAGAATGCGCCGCGTTCTGTGGTTGGGTATCGCCGGGGCAACCACGATCTTCGCCCTGCTCTGGGCCGTTGTCTGGTGGCTGCTGGCCAATATCGACCCCGCTTCGATCTGGGGGCTGTCGACGATTTTCGAGTGGCTGGGAGAAGCATTCGACTGGGTGGCGGGCCTTGCCTTCATCGGCACGATGCTGGTTGCCACCTTCCTGCTTTTCCCCGCGGTGGTCACGATGGTCTTCGGCCTGTTTCTTGATCAGGTCGCCGAGGTCGTCGAACAACGGCACTACCCCAACCTCGGCGTGGCACGGAAGCAGCCCCTGCTTGAAACGCTGGCCTCAACGGCGAAATTTGCCGTAATCGTCATATTACTGAACCTGCTGGTACTTCCGCTCTACCTGATTCTCATGTTCATTCCTGGCGCCAACCTTTTGCTCTATTACCTGCTGAATGGTTATCTGATCGGCCGCGAATTCTTCGAACTGGCGGCCTTCCGGCGGATGGAACCGGGCGAAGCCCATCGGCTGCGGCGGGCCTGGCGGGGCAAGGTGATGACGGCCGGCGTCATGCTGACCTTCCTGATGACCATTCCGATCGCCAATCTGCTGGCGCCGGTGCTGGGCGCTGCTTTCATGGTCCATGTGACGCAGGACCTGATGAGGCGCCAGGCGGCAAAAGCCACCGCATAGGCCAATTCACGCCTTCATTAGGTCACCATCCCTGGCGATCATCGCAGCGTCCGGACCGCCCTCCGGGCCGTGAAATATTCGATATCCGGAGGAATAAATGACATTCGCCAAGGAGCCGGGCAGGCCATTGCCGCCGCGAACCGCCACCCTACCCGACCGCCCCAAGGCACCCAGACTGCCAGGCACGCCATCGCTTGGCCGCGAGCCCAAGACTCTGACTGTCGGCCGGGAAATCAATCTGGCGGGCGAAATAACCTCCTGCGACAGGCTGGTGGTCGAAGGGGAGGTTCGGTCCGACCTGGAGCATTGCCAATCGCTTGAAATCGCACGCGGTGGGGCGTTCCGGGGCAAGGCGACAATCGCCAATGCGGAAATCGCCGGCTTGTTCGAGGGTGAGCTTTATGTCGAAGGCTGCTTGATCCTGCGGGCCACAGGCAGGATTATCGGAACGATTCGCTATCGCGAGATAGAGATTGAACGCGGCGGCAAGCTCGCCGGGACGGTGGAGATCGCGGATGAGGCCAGTGCGGACAGACCCAAGGAAACTGCGAAGCCGGAGCCGGGGCCGCAGGCCATTGCGTAAGCTCCTTTCACCATGGGCTATTATCCTTTCGGCCGCGCTCGCCCTGACGGGCTGCACGGCAACGGATGTACCCGAGCCCGCGCCGCAGGAGGAAGCCGCCGTTGAAGAGTCTGTCGGGATGCCGGAAAACCCGCCGGCCAGCCCGTCCATGCCCTATAGCGGCGTCGCGGTGCTGCCGCCGATCAACGACGATCCGGCGCAGCTTATGGGGCTGGATCGCAGCGAATTGAACGAAGCGCTGGGCGAACCGGCGCTGATCCGGAGGGACGGCGATGCGGAAGTCTGGCAATACCGGGGCGACCGTTGCGTGCTGGATCTTTTCCTTTATGGCGCGGAGAAAAAGGTGGAACATATCGACCTGCGCAATCGCGGCGACGGAGACGACGCAGAGGTCCGTGATTGTTTCGTCGGCATGCTGCGCGCGGCCTTGCAGAGCAGTTGATCCGCTAGAGCGTCTTGGCCTTGTAGCCGCAAAGGTCGTTGACCGGGCAGGCCGGGCAGTCGGGCTTGCGCGCCTTGCAGATATAGCGGCCATGCAGGATCAGCCAGTGATGGGCATGCAGCCTGTATTTTACGGGCACCACCTTTTCCAGCTTCTGTTCGACCGCAAGAACCGTCTTGCCGGGCGCGAGCCCGGTGCGGTTGCCGACACGGAAGATATGGGTATCCACGGCGATAGTCGATTCACCGAAGGCGATGTTCAAAACGACATTCGCAGTCTTGCGGCCCACACCGGGCAGTTTCTCTAGCGCGGCGCGATCGCGCGGCACCTCGCTGCCATGCTCCTCGACCAGGGTCCGGCTCAGCGCGATGACATTCTTGGCCTTTGTGTTGAACAGCCCGATCGTCTTGATGTAGTCGCGCAGCTTCGCCTCGCCCAGCGCCAGCATTTTTTCTGGGGTATCGACCACCTTGAACAGCGGGCCGGTGGCCTTGTTGACGCCGGCGTCGGTCGCCTGCGCCGACAGCACCACCGCCACCAAGAGGGTGTAGGGGTTGATGTAGTCGAGCTCGCCGCGCGGGTCCGGGTTGCGCGCTTCGAGCCGCCGGAAGAACTCTTCGATATTTGCCTTTTTCATGGAAAGGGAGACTACCCGGCAATATGTCCGTCGCCAAGGGATTGCATACGCCCTCTGGACAGCTATGGCATCGAGGCATAATTTTCTTGTCATGGCGGATAAGAGGGAAATGCCGGCCGGCGGGGGCCGGGCTGACGGCCGTGTCTTTTTCGACGCGGTGCTGCAGCCGCATCGCAGCCTGTCTGCCTTCGGGTTCCGGCTGGTGATGATGGTATCCGCTGGCAGCCTCTTGGCTGTAGGCCTTATATTCTGGGCCATCGGCGCCTGGCCGGTGGTCGGTTTCTGTGGGCTGGAAATCGTTCTGTTGTATGGGGCATTCCGGATGAATTACCGCGCGGCGCGCGCCTATGAACGCCTGCGGCTGAGCGACGATGGGCTGGAGGTGAGCCGCGTGAGGCCGAATGGAACGCTGGCCGGTACCTGGCGCGTGCAGCCGAACTGGCTGCGCGTCGATATCGATAATCCGCCCGAACATGACAGCCAGCTAACCCTGACCAGTCATGGAAAGCGCATCGTCGTCGGCAGCTTCCTGACCCCGGAAGAGCGGCTGGACCTGGCCCGCGCCCTTAACGAGGCGTTGGACCGATGGCGCACCGCGCCTCACCCTTGCGCCGCGAACTGAGTTGGCAATGAAAAACGGGTTAGGGCAGGCAGCCGCGAGCGATATCGTGCTGCTGCTGTTGTTGGCTACCATCTGGAGCTCCGCCTTCGGATTCATCAAGGTCGCGGTGGAAACGGTGCCCCCGATGACGGTCACCGCCGGACGCCTGCTGTTGGCAGCCGTAATCATTGCGCTCTATGCCCGGTTTCGAGGCCATCGTTTTCCCAAGGTGCCCGGTCTGTGGGTTAAATTCCTGCTGATCGGCCTGTTCGGCAATGCTCTACCCTTCACGCTGATCGGTTGGGGCGAAGAGACCATCGATAGCGGCCTCGCGGCCATTCTGATGTCGGTGATGCCGATCGCGACGCTGGTGCTGGCGCATTTCTTTTCCGAGGGCGAACGCATGAATTCGGCCCGTATCGCCGGGGTCGCTCTGGGTTTCGGCGGCGTTCTGGTGCTGATCGGACCGGACGCGTTGCGCGGTCTGGGAAACGAGGCGGTACGCCAGACGGCGGTGGCCGGCGGCGCGGTCTGTTATGCCATCGCCACCGTTATCGGCCGCAGCCTGCCGCCGATGCCGAATTCGCTGACCAGCGCCGGCGCCCTGATCGCGGCGGTCGCGCTCGCCCTGCCGATGAGTCTGATTCTCGACCAGCCCTGGACGCTCTCGCCGAGCCCGGAGTCCATCTGGGCTATCGTCGTTCTTGGTATTTTCCCGACGGCACTGGCCTATATCGTCTATTTCGCCGTTCTGCGCCGGAACGGGGCGAATTTCATCGCGATTATCAATTACGTGATTCCCTGCCTCGGCGTGGTCTGGGGCATCATCTTTTTAGGCGAGGCGCTGCACTGGCGCGCCTTCCTAGCGTTGGGGATTATCCTGATTGGCGTGGGTTTTACAAGAATCGGGATGAGAAAAAAGAGTTAACCCTTCAGAACTAAACCTTTATTCCCAGCACATCGTTCATAGAGTAGAAGCCCGGCCCACGGCCTTTGGTCCAAAGGGCGGCGCGCACCGCTCCGGCAGCGTAGATCTGCCTGCCCGAGGCCTTGTGGGTAAGCTCCACGCGTTCCCCGTCGGCGGCGAAACAGACCGTGTGATCGCCGATCACGTCGCCGCCACGCAGGGTGGCGAAGCCAATTTCGCCGCGCGGGCGGGCCCCGGTATGGCCTTCGCGGGACAGCCGTCCGACTTCGTCCAGTTCGACCCCGCGGCCCTTCGCCGCCGCCCGCCCCAGCCCGAGCGCCGTGCCGGAGGGGGCATCGACCTTGTGGCGGTGGTGCATCTCGACGATCTCGATATCGTAGCTGTCGTCGAGGGCACGGGCGACCTGTTCGACCACCGCCATCAGCAAATTCACGCCGACACTCATATTCGGCGCGAAGACCACCGGGACATGCGCGGCGGCGCGCTTCAGCGAATCGATATGGCCGGATTCCAGACCGGTGGTGCCGATGACGATGGCCGCCCCCGCCTGGGCGGCGAGTTCGGCATGCTCGACCGTAGCGGCCGGGGAGGTGAAGTCGACCACCGCATCGACTCCGGCGATCATCGCCGCCGCGTCGTCGGTGACCGGAACACCGGCCTCGGCAATGCCCGCCAACAAGCCGGCATCCTTGCCGACGGCATCGCTGCCCGCCCGCTCGGTGGCACCGGCCAGAACGCAGCCCTCGGTCCCGCCGACCTGTCGCACCAGCATCTGCCCCATGCGCCCCGCCGCGCCGACAATCCCGATCTTCATTTCACTCGCCATGGCAATGCATTCCCTGCCCGAAAAAGGTCCGGCGGGCGTTAAAGCATATTCGCCGGCTGGATGCGAGGGGGACGGCAAGGGCTGGTAGTTGGAAACGGAAATTTGCGTTTTTACCATATCAATACTAACGTATTGCCGCGGGCGGCCGCGGGCGACAGAAACATAAGCAATCCACGGCGGCAAGAGCAGGGGAAAAAACATGAGCAAGAGTGGGCAGG
>JBFFGY010000040.1:0-11209 GCA_041557215.1 Alphaproteobacteria bacterium | reverse complement strand
TCTGCGCGGTTTTGTTTTGCGTGGGGGCTTGAACAAGTGGCGCTGAACGCCACTTAATAAGCTGCTCGACGACAACGCCGATACCACATATGGTATCGCAAAACCGATTAGAGGCCTTATGCTTGAGATTCCACGCGGAGTAAACTATCCCGTCCTTCCCCTGAGGGATATCGTCGTCTTCCCGCACATGATCGTGCCCCTGTTCGTCGGGCGCGAAAAGTCGGTGAAGGCGCTTGAGGACGTGATGAAGGATGACAAGCAGATTCTGCTGGTCACCCAGAAGAACGCGACCCAGGACGACCCGACGCCTTCCGACATTTATACCGTCGGAACGATCGGCACCGTGCTTCAGCTGCTGAAGCTGCCGGACGGCACGGTCAAGGTCCTGGTCGAGGGTGTGAAGCGAGCGAAGATCCGGCGTTTCACGGACAATCCCGCCTTTTTCCAGGTCTATGCCGACGAGCTGGAAGAGGGCGAGGAGGACCAGCATGAGCTGGAAGCCCTTGGCCGCGCCGTGGTGAGCCAGTTCGAGCAGTACATCAAGCTGAACAAGAAGATCCCGGCCGAGGTGCTGATCTCGATCAACCAGATCGACGAGCCGACCAAGCTTGCCGATACGGTGGCCCAGCATCTGACCCTGAAGATTTCCGACAAGCAGCAGCTTCTGGAAATCGAAAGCACGCTGGAGCGTCTGGAGCGCGTTTACGCCTTCATGGAAGGCGAAATCAGTGTGCTTCAGGTGGAAAAGCGCGTCCGGAACCGTGTCAAGCGGCAGATGGAGAAGACCCAGCGCGAATATTATCTCAACGAACAGCTCAAGGCGATCCAGAAGGAACTGGGCGAGACCGAGGACGGCCGCGACGAGCTTTCAGAGATCGAGCACAAGGTTCGCACCACAAAGCTGTCGAAGGAAGCCAAGGAAAAGGCCGAGACCGAAATCAAGAAGCTGCGTTCCATGAGCCCGATGTCGGCGGAGGCCACCGTCGTCCGGAACTATCTGGACTGGCTGCTGAGCATTCCCTGGAAGAAGCCGACCAAGACCAAGAAGGACCTGCGCGTCGCCCAGAAGGTGCTGGATGACGACCATTACGGTCTGGAGAAAGTCAAGGAACGGATTCTCGAATATCTCGCGGTTCAGAACCGCATTTCCAAGATCAAAGGGCCTATCCTGTGCCTCGTCGGTCCGCCGGGCGTGGGCAAAACCTCGCTGGGCAAGTCGATCGCCAGGGCGACGGGCCGCAATTTCGTTCGCATGTCGCTGGGCGGCGTGCGCGACGAGGCGGAGGTCCGCGGCCATCGCCGGACCTATATCGGGTCCATGCCGGGCAAGGTCATCCAGGGCATGAAGAAGGCCAAATCGTCGAATCCGCTGTTCCTCTTGGACGAGATCGACAAGCTTGGCGCCGACTGGCGGGGCGACCCGTCCTCGGCGCTTCTGGAAGTGCTGGATCCGGAGCAGAACAACAGCTTCAACGATCATTACCTTGAGGTTGACTACGACCTGTCGGACGTGATGTTCCTGACCACGGCGAACACGCTGCGCATGCCGCAGCCGTTGCTGGACCGCATGGAAATCATCCGCATCCCGGGTTACACCGAGGATGAAAAGGTACAGATCGCCCAGCGCTACCTGATCCCGAAGGTCATCGAGCAGAACGGCCTGAAGGAAGGCGAATGGACGATGACCGAGGAAGCCCTGCGCGACCTGATTCGCTATTACACGCGTGAGGCCGGTGTCCGTAACCTGGAGCGCGAGATTGCCTCGCTGTCACGCAAGGCGATCAAGGAAATCCTGCTGCGGGACAAGAAGGCCAAGAAGGAAGGCGTTACGGTTACGCCGGAAAATCTGGCCGACTACGCCGGTGTGCGGAAGTTCCGGTTCGGCGAACTGGAAACCGAGGACATGGTCGGTGTCGTCACGGGCCTGGCCTGGACCGAGTTTGGCGGCGAACTGCTTACCATCGAATCGGTCAGCGTACCGGGCAAGGGCAGGGTGCTGAAGACCGGCAAGCTTGGCGATGTCATGCAGGAATCGGTTCAGGCGGCGGAAAGTTACGTCAAGAGCCGGGCGCCGTCTTTCGGCATCGAGCCGCCGGTATTCGGCAAAACCGATATCCATGTCCATGTTCCCGAGGGCGCGACCCCGAAGGATGGCCCGTCCGCGGGCGTGGCCATGGTGACATCCATTGTTTCCGTGCTGACCGGTATCCCGATTCGCCGCGATGTGGCGATGACCGGCGAAATCACGCTGCGAGGCAGGGTGCTGCCCATCGGCGGGCTGAAGGAAAAGCTTCTTGCGGCGCTGCGTGGCGGCATCAAGACCGTGCTGATACCGGCCGATAACGTGAAGGATCTGGCCGATATTCCCGACAATGTGAAAGAGGGGCTGGAACTCATCTCCGTTACGACGGTGGACGAGGTGCTGGAGAACGCCCTGGCCGAACCGTTGAAGGCGATCGAATGGAAGCCCGAAGCCGAATCGGTGCCCGGAAAGGGCGATCCGGACGATGTGGAAAGCGTGATTACCCACTAGAGGGGTATCAATATAGCGTCATGACGCCCGCGACTCCGGTCGCGGGCGTTCTTTCTTGTGGAAAACCAAGCTTTTCTGCGGTTCTGGCGTTGACGCCCGCTATTCAAGGCAAGTAAACTCCGCGCTGTCTTAAGGACAACGAGTACAAATCCAACATACATCATTCTCTGTCCAGAAGGGGGCTCTGCTGTGAATAAGAATGATCTGATTTCGTCCGTCGCCACCGATACCGGCCTCTCCAAGGCCGACTCTACCAAGGCGGTCGACGCGGTATTCGACAATATCGAAAAATCCCTGAAGCGTGGCGACGAAGTCCGCCTCGTGGGCTTCGGCACTTTCAGCGTCGCTGATCGCAAGGCGTCCACCGGTCGCAATCCGCGCACCGGCGAGACCATCCAGATTGCGGCGTCGAAGCAGCCGAAATTCAAGGCCGGCAAGGGCCTGAAGGACGCCGTAAACTAATTTACGGTGGACGAATACATGTAACCGGCCATCCGGAAACGGATGGCCGGTTGCATTTTCCGCTTTAATGATCATTTATATGGCGGAATGGGCGATTAGCTCAGTTGGGAGAGCATCTCGTTTACACCGAGAGGGTCGGCGGTTCGAGCCCGTCATCGCCCACCATACCCGTTCTTGAAAAAACTTCTGTTCCGGCCCGAACGCCGCTTGACACCCGGCAACGCCGTGAAGTACATGGACGGGCCTCGTCAAGAGCACGGGGGTGTAGCTCAGTTGGTTAGAGCGCTGGCCTGTCACGCCAGAGGCCGCGGGTTCGAGTCCCGTCACTCCCGCCACCCTATGCCTTCGGCTTCGGGTGGCAGGCCACCAAGGGTGGTCTGACGCGCGAAGGCGATATAGGCGTAGGAGTGCCTCCCGAAGCCATCAGGTTCAGAGAGTTCGTACGGCGGCCATTGGCCGCCATTGTTGTTTTTGCTCCCCGCCAATGCGAAAATCCCTGCGCCCATTAAATTCATACAGGGAACGGACGTGAGCAATCCGAATCACAATTACCGCGATGAACTGCTGACACCCGTCCTTGAGTCGGAACCCATGCCCGTTCCGGCCTATTCGACAAGAGCGCTGTTCTTTACCGCCTTTTTCGGTGGCGCCTTCGCCATCATCCTGTTTTCGGGTATGAACGCGCACCATATGGGGCGGCTGCAGAAGGATGGCTGGCGTTACGCCCTGGCCCTTGTCTTTTCGATCGGCGCCGTGGGCTGGCTGGTCGTTACCTCGGCCACCCAATCGCAGCCGGCCTGGCTTGCGGATGTTTTCGGCGGCGATTCGTCGCGCGCCCTGCGCTGGGGCGGGCGGCTGTTCGGGCTTCTGGTCTGGCTGGCCTTGTGGCTGCCACACAGGCGTTATCATAAGGCGGCCGAAATCATGGGGGCGGAACCGCGCAGTCCCTGGATTCCGGCGCTGCTTTGCGTCGGCGCGGCCTTCGTCCTGCAGCTTGCCATCGGCCTGTCCCTGAGGGGACTTTAAGGCCGCGTGCTTCCGTGAGCGATCTTCGCGAAATACAGTTCCGTGTCCGGAACCTTATCGAGCGCCGGCAATATTCGCAGGCCCAGGCGCTGCTGTCCGAAGCTTTCTCGATCGAGCCCGACGATTTCGCCAATCATCTTCTGGCCGGGCGCATCGCGCTGGAGACGGACGAATATGACGATGCGAGAACGAATATCGAAAGGGCATTGCTGCAGCATCCGGACAGCATAGAAGCCCGGCTGCTGATGTTTTCCGTCGAGCGCCACAGCGATCGTTTCGCGGAAGCCGAGCGGATCATTCTCGATCTGCTGCGCGACAACCCGGACGATGCCCAGCTGTTCGGCTGCTATGCGGAGCTCATGCTGCGCACCCTGCATCTGGAGAAAGCGGGGGCTCTGGCCGCCGAATCGCTGCGCCTGGACCCGACCGAACGCCTGGCGCGTACCGTCAGCCTGCTGGTAAGGGTCATAGAGGGCGACCGCGGTGGCGCGCTGGCGGAACTGGAAGAACTGGTCCGCAACGAAGCAGAAGCGTTGCATGCCGCCTGGAGCATCGTCATGGTGCTGCAGTCGGAGCATCGCCACGGCGAGGCATTTCAGGTGATGCGCGGCATCCTGCGTTCCATGCCGGGGGACGAATCGATCATCGAGGCGATGATCGAGCTGCGGGCCGCATCGCACTGGTCCATCGTACCGCTCTGGCCGTTGAATCGCTATGGCTGGATCGGGTCCGGTGCCCTGTGGGCGGCCGCTGTGGGCAGTTTCCTGCTGAGCCGAGCGCTTGCCCCGGAGACGACCGGCCCGCTTGTGGGCGGCTATATTGCCTATGTCGTCTATTCCTGGATCTGGCCGCCCCTGTTGAAGCGCTGGTTGAGGTGGCGGGGGTTTTGAGCGGCGACCTGCTTTCCGGGTTACCTTATATTCACGTTTTCCGGGCATCATGCTGAAAATTAACAACAGACAGGTTGCGATGTCCGGTCATTCGGATACAGTTTATTTTCCGCCGGTTCTGCAGGATCGTGCATCACACGGGCGAATCTATTCTGATCGGGCACTCTTCTATACGGCGATTGCCGGCGGGGCGACGCCGGCGATCGTATTCTCCCTGGTCAATATCAGCCTGTTGAAAAGATGGAAGGTCGATGGATGGCGGCTCGCCGTGGCGGCCCTGGCGACCGGCCTTGTCCTGCCTGTCGCCATGCATCTGGCAATGGCAGCGCAGTTGCCCGCCACTCTGGAAGCCCTGCCAAACAGCGGCGGCAGGATGCTGGTGAGATTCGGGAATCATATGTTCGGCATAGCGATTACCCTCTTCCTCTGGGCGCCGATGATGGGGATCTACAATTACTAAAACCAATCGGAAACCCTGGGGCATGGCCATCGGCTGCCTGTTGGCGGGCGCGGCCATCGAATATGTCGCCATCGGCCATGTCGGGTTGATGCTTTACTGGAGGTTTCTGTGAACGATTTGTTTGCTTTGCAGGCCCAGGCGCGGGAACTCGTCGAAAGAGAACGCTGGGGAGAGGCCGATCGTCTTGTCGCGCAAGCTTTGGCGATCGCCCCGGATGATCGACGCAACCTTGTCCTGGCGGCCACCGTCGCGCTGGAAACGGGAAAATTCGACCTGGCGGAACGCCATGCCCACAGGGTGGTCGGCACATCCCCCAATGATATGGATGGCCTGTTCGTTCTGTTTCGTGTGCAGCAAGAGACCGGGAAACTGGCCGAGGCGGAAATGACAATCCGCAACCTGCTGCAGCTCTATCCGCGGCAGGCCGCGTTCTATGTCCATTATGCGAACCTGCTGCTGTCGACGCTGCATATCAGCGAGGCACGGGCCCTGCTGGGGGAGGCCCGGAAGCTGGACCCGACCTTGCAGGCTGCGCAAATCGTCGAATTGCTGGCCGATATCGTCGAACGCAGGGAGGGCGATGCCCGGGAACGGCTTGCCGTACTGATTCGCACGAATCCCCAGAATCAGGAGGTCGCGCTTGCCCTGGCGCTTGTCCTGCATAACGAACATCGTTATCGCGAGTCGTTGGAGGTGATACGGGGCGTGCTGCGGGCCAACCCGGCCGATGCCCGTATTGTGAAGATGTTCCTGAATGTTGCCGTCAAGGCACACTGGTCCGGGATCCCGCTATTGCCGATCACCCGTTATGGATTCGGCGGGCTTATATCGGTTCTGTATGCGGCCTTAACCGGGATAGTCCTGGCCAATATATTCGCGCCGGACCTGTCCGATACCCTTCTGCTGCTTTATCTGCTGTACCTTGCCTATATCGGAATGCAGCCCAGCCTTTCCCGGCAATGGCTGATGGCCAAGGGAGTTCAATGACCGAAGATATCAAGGAACTTGCTGAAAAACTGCTGCGCGATCCCTTCGATTCGGATGCGCGCAGACGCTATGCCGAGGCGCTGTTCGGGACGAAGGACTGGGATGCCAGCCTGGAGCAGTTTCGCCTGCTGGTCCGCCAGGAACCGTCGTCGGCCGCCGGGCTGCTCGGCGCGGCGCGCTGCCTCGCGGCAATGGGCGATATGGCCGGGGCCCGCACGGAATATGAAAGGGCGAAGCCTTGCCCCGATTTCGAGGCCGACGATGCGCTTGAGGAAGCCTTCGCCGAGGGGCCGAAACCGGCGCTGCGCGTGGTCGATGGCGGGGCGGAGCCGCGCGATCAAGACGCCGACATCGTGCGGATCTCAACCGCGCGCTCGACCCGCTTCGTCGACATCGTCGGCATGGAGGACCTGAAGAAGACGGTCCGGCTGCGCATCATCGACCCGTTTCTGAAGCCAGGGCTATTTGCCAAGTTCAAGAAGAAGGCGGGCGGTGGCCTGTTGCTTTACGGGCCGCCGGGCTGCGGCAAGACCCTGATGGCCCGTGCCATCGCCACCGAATGCGACGCGACCTTCATCCCCGTCGGGATCAGCGACATCCTGTCCATGTGGATCGGCCAGAGCGAGGGCAATCTGGCCGCGCTGTTCGACAAGGCGCGCTCCTATCGCCCGTCGGTGCTGTTCTTCGACGAGCTGGATGCGCTGGCCTATTCGCGCTCCAAGGCGCAGTCGGACCATACCCGCTCCACGGTCAACGAGTTCCTGAACCAACTCGACGGCATGGCCGGCGACAACGAGCATGTGCTGATCCTGGCCGCCACCAACATGCCCTGGGACGTGGACCCGGCGGTGAAGCGCCCCGGCCGTTTCGACCGCTCGATCTTCGTGCCGCCGCCGGACGCTGCGGCGCGCGCCGAGATGTTCCGGACCAAGCTGGTAGATGTCCCGGTGGGCGAGTTGGACTACCGGGCGCTAGCCAAGGTTTGCGAATATGCCTCCGGCGCCGATATCGACGGCATCATCGACGAGGCCAAGGACCGTGTTCTGGCAGACATCATGGAGGGCGGCGAGGATCGGGTGCTAACGCAGCAGGATTTGCTGGCCGCCGCCGCCGAAACCGAGCCCTCCACGCTCGACTGGCTGCGCACCGCCCGCAATCTGGTCAAATATGGCGGGTCGGACCGTTCCTACAGGGACGTGGAAGCCTATCTGAAGAAGGTGAGGCTTTAGCCCCCCTTTAGCGGGGGCACGATGGCGATGTGGTCGCCGTCTGCGAGCTTGTGGGTGCCGCGCTTATCCTTCGGGACCGTGGAATCGTTGACGATCACCAGGTAGGTCTGGTCGCCCGGCAGGCCCAGCCTGGTCATCAGGCTGGAGACGGTGGCGCCTTCTAGAAGGCTGACCTCGGCGCCCTCGGCGCTGCCGGGGACATAGCGGGCGATCAGGCCGGACATCTTGACCGTTACCTTCATCGCGGCATTCCCGGATGGGAGCGCACGTTCTGGCCCTGGGCGCATTCCAGATAGGCTTCCATCACCAAATGCGGGTCGCGCATCAGGCGGTCCTTCCAGGGGCCCAGCGGTGCTTTCGTCTGGATCAGGCCGCGCAACACACCGACATGCTGGGTCAGGCCCAGCGACAGTGACCCGACCAGAACGTCGCCGTCGAATTCCAGCCGCAGATACTTGCTGTTCTCGTCGTCCTGCGCGACCGCCCGGTCGCCGCCTTCCACGCCCTGCCACAGCCCGTAGGAGGCGGAGATCAGCCCCAGCGTGTTCAGCACGTTCATGATCAGGCTGCCGCGATAGGGCGTGTCCTTGCCGGCCATGTTCATGGCGGCGATCCGGCCATGCTCGCTGGCCGTCGGCTGGATGGCATGGACCATGCGTCCGCCGGTCGAGAAATCCGGTCCCTGCGCCACGTCGCCGGCGGCATAGATGCCAGGCCGACTGGTTTGCAGCCGGTCGTTCACCAGGATGCCCTGGTCGGTCTCGATGCCGCTGCTTTCCAGGAATTCAACATTGGGCCGCACGCCGGTCGCGCAGACCACCAGATCGGCTTCCAGGCTGCTGCCGCCGATATCAAGTTTGCAGCCCTTGCCCGCGGACTCGACCGACTTTACCGCCGTGCCGGTGAGCACTGTCACGCCCTTCGATTCGCACCAGCGCTTGATCATGCCGGCGCCGGCATCGTCCATCATGCGCGGCAGCATGCGGTCTTCCATCTCTACGACGGTCAGTTCCACGCCGCGCGCCGCCAGGGCCTCCAGTACGATGCAGCCGATGAAGCCCGCGCCCATCAGCACGACCCTGGAGCCGGCCTTCGTCGCCGCGGCGATTCGCCTTGCGTCCTCCAGCGTCCAGCAGCTTTCCACGCAGGGCAGGTCCATCCCGGGCACCGGCGGGCGGGCCGGGCGCGACCCGGTTGCGATCAGCAAGCGGTCGAAGGGCAGGGTGGAACCGTCCTCCATGGACAGCTCATCCTTGCCGGGCGAGAGGGCCGCGGCGCGGCCGGTGACAATCTCGATACCCAGCGCCTCGTAATGGCCTTCGCCATGCCGCAGATGCATCCCGTCCTCACCGACATCGCCCGCCAGCAGATAGGGCAGGGCCATGCGGGAATAGGGCGGTTCCGGCTCCCCGCGGACCATCGTTACCGAACCGCCGGGATCAGCGCGGCGCAGTGTCTCCGCCGCGATTACCCCGGCCGGCCCGGCACCCAGCACCACATGTTTCATCGCGACTCCAGCCCCAGGCGGCTGAGCGTCTGCGTGGTCGGCTCGCCATCCTTGGTCCAGCCCCGGTACTCGTAATATTCCGGCAGCATCTTGGACAGTTCGGCGACATGGCCCTTGGCGGTGCCGCTCGGCGCCGGGGTCTCCAGCAGACGCTTGGGCAGCGTATCGTCAGCCGCCGTGATGCCTGCTTCCAGGTTATACAGCCTCTCCAGGTTCCAGACACGCTCGCCGATCTCGACCAGTCGCTCTTCGGTCCAGTCGTCGCCCTCGCAGGCGGCGGCAATCTGCTTCTGGAATTCGGGGACGCCCCAGGCGCAGGTGGTGAAAAGGCACAGGCCCGTGGAATCGATCATCGCGATCTTGTCCTGCGAATCCTTGCAGGGCTTGGCCTTGCCGTTGCCGGAAACGTCTTCCATGTCCTCGGCGAAGACGTCGTGCTTCAGGTGGCAGGCGCCGCGGTTGGAGGTGGCGAAACCCAACCCCATGCCCTGCAGGGCACGCGAATCGTAACCCGCGAATTCCTGGCCCTTGACCGCCATCGACAGTTCCGGATGGCCGTACTTCTCGCACATCAGCTTGGAGCCGAGGCCCAGGATCTGCCCGAAGCCTTCGCACTTGCCGGTCTTGTCGGCCATGATCGTCAGGGCCTCGGCATTGCCGAAGGAGAGGTCCACGCCGTCGGTGTCGTCCTTTGTAATGACGCCCATTTCGTAAAGCTCCATGGCCGCCGCCAGCGTCGCGCCGAAGGAGATGGGGTCCAGCCCGTGGTCGTTGGTGGAGTAGGCGGCATAGGTCAGCGCGTCGATATCGTCGATCTTCAGCATCGGTCCGAAGGCGTAGGCGGTTTCGTATTCCAGGCCGCCGGAGGCATGCCGGTATTCCGGCTTGTTGACGATGGTGAAGTGGGTCTCGTTGATATGGGCAATGCGCCCGCAGGCGATGGTGCAGCCGAAGCAGGCCTTGTTGGTCACCATGTTGCGATGCCCGTCCGGCCCGACCTTCCACATGGCGGCCGGGTTGATCTTGTCGGTGCCGTCGAACTGGACCTCGTTGAAATTCTTTGTCGGCAGTCCGCCAAACTCCTGCATGGCGTCGATCATGTCGTTGGTGCCGAGTTCCGTCAGCCCCTTGCGGCCGTCATTGTCCGCCAGCAGGGCATGGGTTTCCTTCACCGCCGTGCGGAAGGCTTTCATGTCCTTGACCTTCACGCCCTTGGTGCCATGCACCGCGACGGCCTTCAGGTTCTTCGAGCCCATCACCGCGCCGACGCCGGACCGCCCGGCCGCCCGGTGCAGGTCGTTGACGATACAGGCGTAACGCACGCCCTTTTCGCCGGCTTCGCCGATTGAGGCGACCTTCAGCAGCGGGTTCTGGTGCTTCGACTTGATATGTTCCTCGGTGTTCCAGACGCTGGTGCCCCAGATCTCGTCCGCCGGCAGGATTTCAACCCTGTCGTCGACGATATGCAGATAGACCGGTTCCGGCGACTTGCCCTCCAGGATCAGAAGGTCATAGCCGGCATATTTCAACTCGGCGCCGAACTTGCCGCCCGAGTTGGAGCAGGCTATGCAATTGGTCAGCGGTCCCTTGGTGACCACCGCATAGCGGCCGCTGGTCGACGACATGGTGCCGGTCAGCGGGCCGGTGGCGAAGATCAGCATGTTTTCCGGGCCCATCGGATCGGCCTTGGGGTCCATGCCTTTATAGAGATATTTTGTCGCCAGGCCGCGCTCGCCCAGATAATCGTGGGCCCATTCCATGTTCAGGGGCTCGATCGTGGCCGTGCCCTCGGTAAGGTTCACGCGGAGAATCTCTTTCTGCCATCCCATAGCGCTAACTCCTCTCTCAGGCCTGGGTCTGGGCATGCGTGCGCACGGCCCATTCCTGCATGCGGTTGTAGCCGGTCCAGCCGGCATCGACATAGGTGATGGCGTCCGTGGGGCAGGCGTCGGCGCAGGCCGGGTCGCCGCCGCAGAGATCGCATTTGGCGACCTTGCCGCTCTCCGTGTCGTAATTGATCGTCCCGAAGGGACAGGCGATGGTGCAGACCTTGCAGCCCACGCAGGTGGCGGTGTTCACCTCCATTGCGCCGGTCTCCATGTTCTTGGTGATCGC
>JBFFGY010000039.1:0-11218 GCA_041557215.1 Alphaproteobacteria bacterium | reverse complement strand
GAGGAGGGCCTTCGGGCCCGTCTCGAAGTATGAGGTCGCTCGATGCCGGAATTGAATGCCCCTCACCCCCGATGCCTCTCGATCGCCCTGGCGCAGGCGGGCCTTTCCTCGACGCCGGCGCAGACCCGGGCAATGTTGGGGAAGCGGGCATATAGCGCTTCCGGCGGCTCAAACCAGCTGGTCAGCATCTGGAGATAGATGTCGCACGCACTGAAACGGTCGCCCAGCAGCCATTCGTTATGGGCCAGTCGGTCCTCGACGATCGCAAAGTCGGCCAGAAGCGCATCCAGGCCTCGCTGGCGCACGTCCGCCTCGTCGGCGGCGAAACGTTCGGAATGGTAATAGCGGCGGTAGTCCGGCTGAAGCGTGTCCGCCAGATACAGCATCCACTGGTAAAAGACCGCCCGGTCGGCATCGCCGGGCAGCGGGGCGAGATGGGCGCCGGGGTGCATGTCGCAGAGATGCATGACGATGGCCGCGGATTCGAACATCGGCCGCCCGTCGGGCAAAACCAGCACCGGGATCAGGCCGCAGGGGTTCAGCGCCAGATATTCCGGCGTTTTCTGTTCCTTGTTGTCGTAATCGACCCGCGCGGCCTCATACTCCGCCCCGGTCTCCTCCAGCACCGCCATCAGCGCCAGCGAGGCCGAAAAGGGCGCCCAGTAGAGTTTGTACAGCCTATCCCCTTCCCTATTCGCCCGGCGCCGGCATGGCGCGGCCCGGTTCCGTATGCGGCAGCAGCAGGGCGAGCGCGGAAATCAGCAGCGCACCGGCGGCCAGCCCCAGGAACAGATATTCGAATTCGCCGGTCGCCGCCCAGATGCCGGACAACAGCAGGATCGCCACCGGCGCCGCGCCGAAAGCCAGCACAAACTTGACCCCGAAGGCGAGCCCATGGTGGCGCTCCGGCGTGAAGCGCGCCAGCAGCATGTTTTCCGCCGGCAGCTGCGCAAGGTTCATCATCACCGCCAGCATGGCGACGGGCACCAGGGGCAGCCCGCCGGTCCGCGCCAGCAACAGCAGCAAGACCATCTCCACCGCCCAGGCGCCGACATAGATGTTCTTCAACGGATATCGGTCGGCCAGCGTGCCGCCGACCAACTGCGTCAGCCCGCCGACCGTATAGACCGCGGCGACCAGCAGTCCGACGCCGCTGGCCCCGCCCAGCAGATTGCCGGCCCATTGCCCCAGCCCGCCCGAAACCCAGGGGACGAAAATGTCCATGACGCGCAGATCCAGCAGCTTCGGCAATGCGTTCTGGGTGCCGTGATAGATCAGCCCGCCGGTGAACATGGCGACCAGCAGGATGGCGAAGATGCGCAAGGTCCCGGCGTAACCGGCGGGTTTCTCCTCCGTCCCGGCGCGCGAGCCCTCATCGATCTCGCCGCGCAGCACATACCACAGCATCGCCACGCCTGTCGCCATCACCACGGCGCCCGGCAGCATGAAGGCGGCGCGCCAGCCCCACAGATCGATCAGGATGCCCGCGATCAGCCCCGCCCCGGCCGAGCCCAGGCTGCCGAAGATGCCGTTCACCGCCAGCATGCGCCCCTGCCGCGCGCCGGCATTGCGGATCATCCAGGGAACGCCGATCGGGTGGTAGATCGCCCCGAACAGGCCGATCGCCGACAGCCCGACCGTCAGCGGTGGCGGCGCGTCCGCCAGGCCGCAGACGATTGCCGCCGCGCCCATGCCGATGAAATAGACCACCATCATGCCGGGCACGCTCCAGACGTCGCCCAGACGGCCCGCGGGAAGTGCCACCAGCCCCACCAGCAGCGACCCGATCCACCATAATTCCAGCAGTTCGTCGTAGGACAGCCCCCACTCCACCTCAAGGCTGAGTACAATCACCGCGTAGAAGGCGGTAAACATGTGGAAGTAGAAATGGCCGAGGCTGGAAAAAACCAGCGACAGGCGGGCGGAGCGCGGGCTCACGACGCTCCCCCGGACTCGCGTTCCACCCAGGCCAGGTAATCCGGATTGCCGTCCGCGACCGGGATGGCGAGGATCGCCGGGCATTCATAGCTGTGCAGGGCGCGGATCTTTTCGATCACTTCCGTTGCTCGCCGGGCTGAAACCTTCAATACCAGCATGGCTTCGGCGGATTCCTTTATCTCGCCCTGCCAACGATATATCGAAGAAATTTCAGGAATTACATTGGCCGCGGCGGCCAGCCCGGCCTCGACCATCGCGCGCCCGATGCGCGCTGCCTCGGCGCTGTCGGCGGTATTGACCTGGACGAGGACGACCGGCATCGGCTGTTTCCTGTTCGCTGCCCGCGACTCGGAGTCTGCTTGGCGAGGGCCAAGTTCTAGCGTACCATGCCTGAACGGCACAAGAAGAGGAACAGGACCGCCATGTCTTCGAAGCCTCAGCTCGCCGTCGACAATACAGGCGAGACCATAACGCAGGGAGCCCGCAAGACCGCACGGCCGACCGCCGTGCAGAAAGCCTGGCTGAAGCGCGGCCTGGAACAACCGGGCGGAAAGCTGCCGCTGTTCGACAGCGACGGCAAACGCGTCGGCGACCGCACCGTCAGGGCCTGCATCGAACAGGGTTGGGCCGAGCCCTGGTTCCAGAACCCCATCAAGCCTGACTGGCTGATCTGCAAACTCACCGAATCCGGCCGCAAGGCGGTGGAGTAGCTCGTCGGGTAACGGCCCTATTCCGAGACTTCCGGAAGAAAACAAATTTCGTCATTGCGAGGAGGCGAAGCCGACGCGGCAATCCAGAGTGCCCGCGTCGAGACTGGATTGCCGCGGCGCATAGCGCCTTGCAATGACGGCCGTTGTGTCGCTACAAGCTAGGCTACTTCAGCAACACCTGCGCCCGGGCGCTTGTGCCCTGGGCGTCGATTACCGTGATCTGCACGAAGCCCTTGCCGTCGGGGCGCCAGTCGGCGCGGCGACGGTGGGCCGGGGTCTGCAGCGGCTCGCCATTGACCAGCCATTGCAGCGGCTTGCGCCCGCCCTCGGCTATCAGCGGCAGGCTGGCGTAACCCTCTTCCCCGCGCCGCAGTTCGACCACGGCGCCGTCCGGCGGGAACGACACCAGCAACGGCTCGCTCAGCGAGCGGGCAATGGAATCGGGCGCTTCCTCGCCGGCGGAAAGCCGCCGCAGGCCGGGCGGCAGGTCCCGGTTCGCCGCGACAAGCGCGTCTTCCGGCCGTTCGGGAGCGGCGGGGCGGCCGCTGTCGGGCAGCTGCTGGAAAACCCGGAACAGAATCGGCGCGGCGGTGGCGCGGCCGAAACGGTCGGGGCTGGGCGTACCATCCGGCCGCCCGACCCAGACACCGACCGTATAGCGCGCGTCGTAACCGACCGCCCAGGCGTCGCGATAGCCATATGATGTGCCGGTCTTGAAGGCGATATCCCGGCGTTCGCGAATCGCCGCGGCATCCACATGCATCGCCGGCGGCGGGGCGTCCTCCAGGATGCGGGTGACATGCCAGGTTGCCGCCTTGCCCATCAGGGCCACCGGCTGCGGCGCCTCCCCGGCATCCGCCATAAAGACCAGCGGCAGCACCTCACCGCCATTGGCCAGCCCGGTATAAAGCGTCACCAGATCCTGCAGCCTTGTTCCCAGCCCGCCCAGCGCCAGCGGCAGGCCGGGTTCGCCGCCGCCGTAATCCAGCCGGGCGCCCGCCCCGCGCAGCCGCCCATCCACCCGGTGCGCGCCGACATGGCTGAGCACGGTCACCGCCGGCACGTTCAGGGAATGCTGCAGCGCCTCGCGGACCGTGACGTCACCGCGGTAATGGTTCAGGAAGTTTTCCGGCCGGTAGTCGCCGAAGCGCAGCGGCATGTCGGCGACCATGGTCTCGGGGTGGATCAGCAAATCGTCGAAGCCCATGCCGTAGATGAAGGGTTTCAGGGTGGAGCCCGGCGAACGCATGGCCTGCACCATGTCGATCTGGCCATAGCGGCCGTCGTCGAAGAAGTCCGACGAACCCAGATAGGCCAGGACCTTTCGGCTTTCATTCTCTACCACCAGCAGCGCGATGCCGGCGCCGTCGTCCTGTTCCTCCTGCTCCCACTGCATCATGCGCTGAAAAGCGCGCTGCAGGTCGCCGTCAATGGAAGAACGGATCAGGCCGGCATCCGGGTTCTCAGCCGCCATTCGCCAGGCGAAATGCGGCGCGTCGAAGGGCATGGGCCGGCGCAGGGTCGGCACGGGGTCGCCGCGCGCCTCGGAAGCGGCCTGCGCGGTGATGATGCCGCGTTCCTCCATCATGCCCAGCACCCGGTCGCGAGCAGCCCGGGCGCGTTCCGGGAACCGGTCCGGGCGCAGCGATTCCGGCGATTGCGGCAGCGCCACCAGAAGGGCCGCTTCCGACGGCATCAGGTAACGTGGCTCCTTCCCGAACCAGGCCAGCGAGGCCGCGCGGATGCCTTCCAGATTACCGCCATAGGGCGCCAGAGTCAGATACTGGGTGAGGATTTCGTCCTTGCCGAAGCGGCGTTCCAGTTGCAATGCACGCCACATCTGATGCAGCTTGGCGCCGACCGTGCGCTCCCTGGGCTCCAGCAGGCGGGCCGTCTGCATGGTGATGGTCGACGCCCCGGATACCACGCGCCCATGGCGAACCATCTGGCCGAAGGCGCGGGCCGTGGCCAGCAGGTCGATACCGGGATGGCTGCGGAAACGCCGGTCTTCCCAGGCCAGCAGCATGTCCAGATAAAGCGGATCGACCGCCTCCGGGTCCGCCGGCAGCCGCCAGACGCCCGATTGCGTGGTGAAGCCGCGCAGGACGCTGCCGTCGGCGGTAAGCACCAGTTGCGAAGAATCCCGCAGCCGGGACATGTCGGGCGGAAAGGCCAGGTCCGCGGCTGTCGCCGTCGCAGCGAGCAGCAGGGCGCCGCCCACCGCCAGGCGCAGCCTGCGTCCCGGCCATTTCCCCCAAATCATGCGCCGTCCCCCGCGCCCATGACTACTCCTGCGGCAGGATGGTCACCCGGCTCATGCCGGTGCGGGCGAAATAGGTCGGCTGATACATATCCTCCACGTAAGAGGCCGGCAGGGTGAACTCGCCGGGCGATACCGCGCGGACCAGATAGGCGAAGCGGAAGGTCTGCCTGCCATAGCGGTCGAGGTCGAAGGCCGCCACATAGCGGTCGTCGCGCAGTTCCTCATGCTTGGCCTTGGTCAGATCGCCAATCCAGCGTAGCTCCTCGCGGCTGCGGCCGCCTTCCAGCCGTTCGTTTTCCAGCTCGAAGCCGGCCGGCAGCAGATCGACAACCATCGCCTGCTGCGAGCGCTTCTCCTTGGATTCGCCATGGATCACCGCTACCAGCGTGTCACCCTGGCGGACCCTGGACAGGTTCTACCGCCGGCCGTCCAGCGTGTAGTAGGCGCGGAAGACCGCGAAACCCTCATCCTCGGCCAGCATCGGGTCGCGCGGCACGCCGCTATAGGCGATACTCTGCCAGATCGGCTTGTCGCCATGATTGCCGACTTCGACGCCATCGCCGATCTCGTCCTTGCGGAGACTCAGATAGACCGGCTTGTCGCTGGGCGGCATGGATTTTCCGCGCAGGGAAACCCTGATCGGCTCGGCCGCGCCCAGTTCATGCGCCGCCAGCACCAGCCAGGCCTTTTCCTGGGTGCTGAAATAGCGGTCCCGCTTGACCCGCTCGCCCAGCTCCAGCGCGTAGTCGAACCAGTTTACGTCCTCGACCTTGGCATGGGTCGCCAGATAGACCGTTGCCGCCATGTCGCGGGTGCTGGTCCCGTAATCCCAGTAGCGCCAGTCGCTCCAGAAATGGCTCCGGCTCCAGGACCGGGTGGCCTGGCGGAAGGCCTGGTTTGCCCGCTGCCTTTCGCCCATCAGGGCCAGCGCCGCGCCAAGCTGCGCCTGCGCCAGCGCGGTGGGGATGTTCCCGAACTGCGTATCGTAGATATAGCGCAGATCGGACAGTTCGGCCTGGCCGGCGCGGGCCAGCACATAGAACGCATAGGCCTTGGCCGCCATGTTCGAACGGTTATAGACGGCTTCCGCCGCGCTGCCCTTCAGCCACTGCAGCCCCCGCTCGTAGGAATAGCTGGGCACCGCATAATCCAGTTCCTTCGCCTGGGTCAGGAAGTCCATCACATAGGCCGACAGCCATTCCTCGCGCGGGCTCTGCGAATTCCACAGCCCGAAGGAGCCGTCCGAGCGCTGCATGGTGAACAGGCGATGGATGGCGTCCTGCACGCGGGCGCGAATAACGACCGGATCCTCGCTGATCCCCAGCGACCGGGCGATTTCCGCGACATAGAGCAGCGGGAAGGCCTTGCTGGTGGTCTGTTCCGCACAGCCATAGGGGTAGCGCGCCAGGGACTTCAGCAGGTCCGGCAACCCCATGTCCGGCCGGGGGCTGAGAGTGATCAGCGCCTCCGCCGTGCCCGGCACGAAATCGTCCAGGATACTGGCGGTCAGCGTCGAGGACTGGCCCGACTGAATGCGCGAAGTGATCTGGCGCGACGCCACGGCCTGGGCCGGGCGCACCGCAATCTGCCAGTCGCGCAGCAGCCGGAATCCTTCCGGTCCCTCGACCGACAGGGCCAGCGCGCCGACGCCGACGGCCTCGCCGCTGAGTTTCCATGTCAGCTTGTTGCGCTCGTCCCGGTTCATGACGAAGGGCTCGTCCTCCCCCGTCATGGCGACCGCACCGGTCCCGTCGAAGGATATCCGGTATTCGCCCTCCGGCCCGTCGAGGTTATGCACCGACAGGGTGACCCGGGCCTCGTCGCCGGGCGCCAGGAAACGTGGCAGGGTGACCTGGGTCACCACCGGATCGCGCACCGTCATGTCGAACTCGGCCGAACCGACGGCGGATTTCGTCCAGGCCACCGCCATCAGCCGCAGACGGCCGTTGAAGTCGGGGACATCCAGCGGCACGCTGGCCCGACCGTCGGCGCCGACGGTCACCACGCCGGAGAACAGCGACACCGTCTTGACGCTGCTGGCGTCCAGCCCGCCGAGATGACGGCCCGCGGCGGCCGCGTCGCCACCCGAACGTATGGTGACCGGCGCGCCCTCGGCGGCGGCGATCAGGTAGCCGTAACCGTCGCGAATTTCCATGCCAAGACGGCGCTTGCCGAAATACCAGTCGTCCGGCTTCGGCGTCTTGTAGTTCGTCAGTTGCAGGATGCCGACATCGACGGCGGCCAGCGTCAGATGCGCGGTTTCCCCTTCCGTCAGATTGCCGATCGAAACGCCGATATCGATCGTCTGGCGCGGCAGCATGCGCTCCGGCGCGTCGATCGCCACGTCCAGCACCCGCTCGCCGTAATCGCGGCCCAGCCAGGCCAGCCCGATCGCGCGGAACGGCTGATAGGGCTTGCCGCTTTCTGCGGTGCGGAACAGGGTCGCCGTAACATAGGCCCCGGCATCCCATTCCGCCTTGACCGGCAGTTCGACAACCATGCCCTCGGCCGGGACCGAGAGATTCCGCACCTCATAGACCTTGCTGCCCGATACGGTCAGCAGCAGTTCGCCGGCAAAAGGCGGCCGGATGTGGATTTTCGCGGTCTCGCCGACGCGATAGCGCGGCTTTTTGAGCGTCACCTGCAGCTTGTCGGGCACGTCCGCCGATGTCCCGGCCGAGAACCAGCCGAAACGGAAACGCGCGCTCGACACGGCGCCGGTCTGGGGGTCGCTGACCTCCAGCCGGTAGCCGCCCCATTTGCGGCTGAAACCCAGCCTGGCCGGGGTTCCGGCGGCAACATCGAACGAGCCGCCATCGACGAGTTCGTCGTCGATCAGCACGCGATAGCGCCAGCGTCCGTCCTCGGTGTACCAGCGGTAACGGTAATGTTCGTAATAAAACTGGTATTGCAGCCCCTTCGCCGCGACCTGGTTGCCCTCCCTGTCGATCCGGGCGACATCGAAACCGGCCTCGGTGCCGTTCTCCAGCCAGTCGCGGTCGAACAGCGGGCGGATTCCGATCATATGCTCATTGGCGCGCACGGGGATATCGACGAACCGGGACACCGCGCGCCCGCCCTCTTCCTCGACGACCACGCGCAGCCGCGCTTTCAGCGGCAGGCTGGTATCCGGGCGCTCCGTCAGAACCACCGGGATTGTCGCCAGGCCATCCGAACCGGTCTTGACCGGATCCAGCGGTTCGCGGCGCGGGCGCCATTCCTCCTGCACAAGGCCGAACCGGTAGCCCTTCATCTCCGGCCAGGGATTCCTGTCCTGCATCAGGATCAGTTCGCTTTCTACCGTCAGCCCAGCGCCCGGCGCGCCATACAGGAATTGCGCATCCACTTTGACTTCCGTCTCGTCGCCGGGAACCAGGTACGGCACACCGGCCGAAAGCGTCACTTCCATGCGTTCCGGCACGAAATCCTCGACCTGGAAACTGGCCGTGCCTACGGCAGGCCCTTCCGGGTCGACCAGCGCATGGACGGTCCAGCTGCCGGTGTTGGCGGATTTCGACAGGGCCAGGGCATGGTGATAGCCGCCCTGCAGGTCATCGTCTCCCAAATCGACAACGGCATGTTCTGTGCCGTCGGGCTTCAGGAAGCGCAGCTTCAGCGGCAGGCCCTGTTCGGCCATCGCATTGCTGTCGCGCAGCAGGGCAACAATATTCACGGTCTCGCCCGGACGGTATACACCCCGGTCGGTATAGACGAAGCCGTCGATCGGGCCCGGCTCTTCGCGGCCACCAACGCCCCGGTCGGTCAGGTCGAAGGCCGGCTTGGTAAGATCGAGGAAATTGAACTCGCCGGCTTCGCCAAAGGCCATGACCGCCCCCGGCTGCGCCCCGCCCTTGCCGCGCAGCAGGCCGGGATCGAAGCGCGCCATGCCCCTGGCGTCGGTCGTCGCCTCGCCCAGCACCTCGTTGTTGCGGGCGATCAGCTGCACCCGTGTACCGGCAAGGGATTTGGCGTCCTGCAGCGAGCGCAGGAAGACATGCAGACCGTCGCGCCCGGCAAGGCTGGTCATGCCGATATCGCTGACCACCATCCACTGGGTCGCCTCGTAATAGTAATAACCGCGGCCCCGGTCTGTCGGCACGGCCATCACGATATAGATGCCCGGCTCGGGCTGGCCCAGGATGTCGCCCACGGGGATATGGGTCTTGATGGTCCGGTTCTTCTCGGTCTCGATATCGATCTTGCCTTCCCACACGGTTTCGCCGGCAAGCGACGTGATGCGATTCGTGTCCCAGTTCGACAGAAGCGTGCTGACCCGGCCCGAATTGATTTGGTTGATGAGATTGCGGTCGTTGATCCGCATGATCTTCACGTCGGCGGCCGCCACATTCACCGCCGTCAGCGGCAGCGAACGGTCGCCCCGGCTGGGCAGGATGTAGGAAGCGCCGGAGAAGGCGAGCGAAGGTTTACGGTCCGGTACCGAGACGTTGAACATCTCTCCTCGCGTCGTACGGCTGCCGACGGCATCGGGCAAACCTTCGAGGATCGTCGCCCGGTAGGTCCGGCCGTATTCCATGCCGCTGACGCAGAGTTGCCGGCCGCGCGCCGTGAAGGCGGCCTCGAACGTCGGTTCGAAACGGACATAATCCTCGTAATGAACGACAGCGTGGCTGGCGAGTTTTCGGTTGAACATGAAACAGGCACTGGGCGTGTCCGAATCGGTTTCGACCGTCAGATCGGCAAATCGCAAATCGTCGCGCGCGGCATGCCCCGCCAGGGGCAGCGACAGCACGGCCAGAACCACGAAGAGAACTCTGAATTTCAACGACATGATACACCCCTGTGAACAGTTTCAGGCCGGCGCGGGTGGGCGCACCGGCATGCCACCTTTGCTTGGGAACCCGGCAACATGGTGGCGGCGATCCGGCGATCCGGTGATTTTTGGGCGAGAAAAACCGGCCGACGGTACAATCATGATAGGTCACAGACGCTAAGGGGAAGTTAAGGAGTCGGGGCCTATACCCCTTAAGACAGCACGCGCTTCGACCCGAAAAGCCCACACCTGCGCCATTGACCGCCACGGGCCCCTTGGTCAATATTCGGGCCGCTGCGGGTGGCAGCCTGGAATATTGGCGATTACGACCGGAGGATTAGCAATGAAGATGACGACAAAAGCGACCGTTCGCGTTGCAGCCATAACCAGCGCGCTGACACTCAGCCTGTTCCTGGTTGCCGGTTGTGCCGGCAAGGCCAACCCCGGACAGGCGCAGGCCTGCCGCAACGGCCTGGACAAGGCCTGGAGCGAGTTGAAGGCCGCCGAAGCCGAGGGTTTCCGTGGCGCCACCGATATTGTCGCGGCGAGCAGCCTGCTCACCGCCGCCGAAACCCAGGAAAAATTCGGCAAATATCCCAACTGCATCGACAAGGTTCAGAGGGCGCACACACTGATCCGCCAGGCCCGTCAGGGCTGATCCCGCGGGCGGTAGAGCCGCCCATTTGCCTGTTTCCGTCGGGGCGGCGATCGCCTATCTTCGCATCATGACGATTGGTGCCCTGCCCTCCTCGGTCGACGAGACCCTTTCGCTGCTGCGCAAGGGCGGCTACGTCGCCGACCGCAGCCTGGCGACCGCGCTCTACCTGTCGCTCAGTCTGGGGCGGCCGCTGTTTCTGGAGGGCGAGGCCGGCGTCGGCAAGACGGAGATCGCCAAGGTCCTGTCGGCGGTGCTGGGGCGCAAGCTGTTGCGGCTGCAATGCTATGAGGGGCTGGATATATCCTCGGCGGTCTATGAGTGGGACTATCCCCGCCAGATGATCGAGATCCGGCTGGCCGAAGCCGCCGGCGACCGGGATCGCGGCACGCTGACCGAAGACATCTTTTCCGAACGTTTCCTGATCAAGCGTCCCCTGCTGCAGGCGCTGGAGCTCGATATCGATGGTCCACCGGTGCTGTTGATCGACGAACTGGACCGTGCCGACGAGCCCTTCGAGGCCTATCTGCTGGAGGTGTTGTCCGACTTCCAGGTCTCGGTGCCGGAGATCGGCGCCATCAAGGCCGCGGAACGGCCGATCGTGGTGGTCACATCCAACCGCACCCGCGAAATTCACGACGCGCTGAAGCGGCGCTGCTTCTATTATTGGGTGGATTACCCCAGTGCCGACCGGGAACTGGAAATCCTGAAACTGCGCGCGCCGGGCGCCGGCGAGAAGCTTTCGGCCCAGATCGTCGGTTTCGTGCAGGCCCTGCGCGAGATGGATCTGTTCAAACTGCCCGGCGTCGCCGAAACCATCGACTGGGCCGAGGCGCTGGTTCAGTTGGACCAGGCCCAGCTGGCGCCCGCGGCCATCGACG
>JBFFGY010000038.1:0-11259 GCA_041557215.1 Alphaproteobacteria bacterium | reverse complement strand
GCTGGATCGAAATAGTACCGAAATTTCATTGAGGGGAATCCCTTCCTCGCGGAGTTCAAGGATCCGTTGACTCACAAACCGAGATTGCACGCGGGCGCCTCTGTCCGCAGGCCATAGCCGCGCTTCCGGCGCCAGTTCCACGGCATATTCGCAGATCGCCAGCGAATCCCAGATCGTCAGGTCGTTATGGCGCAGCACCGGCACGCGTCCTGCGGCCGAAAATTCGCGAATGCGGGCCGAGGTTTCCGGCTGGTCCAGGGGGATGACGACTTCATCGAAATAAAGGTTCGCCGCCCGTAGCGCGAACCAGGCCCGAAGCGACCAGGAAGAATAATTCCTGTTGCCGATTACAAGCGTCATATCGGCCATTGTGCTTCCCTCCAAACCGTTGCCCCGCCGCTGCCCTACAGCTACAACAGCAGCGGCGTCACTAAACAGCCGGTTGGTCCGGGGCGCAAGGAGAAGCTGAATGCCCACCGATTTTCTGATCGACGACGAAGACGGCGCGACCTTGCTGGTCCCGGTCCGCCCCGAGTCCCTTGACGACAAAATCAAGCAATTCCCCGCATCCGCCGCGGGCTGGATCAAGGCCGCCGGTTATGGCGCGAAGCCGGGATCGATCCTGCTCATACCCGGTGACGGCGAGGATGTGCTGGCCGGTGCACTCGTCGGCGTTGAAGGCGATCACGATATCTGGTCCTGGGGGGCCGCGGCGCAGGCGCTGCCACAGGGCAGATACAAAATAGGGGAAGAGCTGTCACCCGAATCCGCAACCCGCGCTGCGCTGGGCTGGGCACTGGGATCATATACCTTCACTCGCTACAAGGCGAACGAGCGGCCGGCGCGAAAGCTAGTCTGGCCGAAGGACGCCGACCATACCTATGTAACCGCCACCGCCAGCGCTACCAGCCTGGCGCGCGACTTGATCAACACACCGGCCGCCGACATGGGGCCGGCCGATTTGGCCCGGGCTGCGCAGGAACTGGCCGGCGAGTTCGGGGCCGATTTTTCCGTCACGGTGGGCGAGGACCTGCTGAAGCGGAACTATCCGGCGATTCATGCGGTGGGCCGGGCGGCGGCTGTGGAACCCCGACTGATGGATTTCAGCTGGGGCGATGCCAATCATCCCAGGGTCACGCTGGTGGGCAAGGGTGTGTGCTTCGATACCGGCGGACTGGACCTGAAACCCAGCCGGGGCATGGCGCTGATGAAGAAGGATATGGGCGGCGCGGCGACAGTGCTGGGGCTGGCCCGCATGATCATGGCAACGGGCATCCCGGTGCGTCTCAGGGTGCTGATACCTGCGGTGGAGAACAGCGTTTCTGGCAACGCCATGCGGCCGCGGGATATCCTGCAGACCCGAAAGGGGATTACTGTGGAGGTCGGCAACACGGATGCCGAAGGCCGGTTGGTTCTGGCCGATGCCCTGACGGAAGCCCTGGAAGACGAACCGGAACTCCTGCTCGATTTCGCCACTCTGACCGGAGCCGCGCGCAGCGCGGTGGGCACCGAGATCGCCGCCATGTTCAGCAACAATGACAAACTGGCCGGCGACCTCCATCGCCATGGCGAGGCCAAGGACGACCCGGTATGGAGGATGCCGCTTTGGAAGCCATACAGGCGGCTGATCGACAGCAAGGTCGCGGATATCAACAATTCGGGCGACTCGCCCTATGCCGGGGCGATCACGGCGGCCCTGTTCCTGTCGGAATTCGTTGGCGAGGATGTCCCCTGGGCGCATTTCGATATCATGGCATGGAATCCATCCGCTCGCCCTGGACGACCAGAAGGTGGCGAGGCAATGGCCATGCGCGCTGCTTTCGAGACAATCAGGGAGCGTTATTCGCCCTCGCCGAAACAACCGTCTTAACGAAAAATGCGCCCTGATTTTTCTTGTATAGCTATCCGTCGAACCGTAGGCTCGAAGTGAGGCTGAAGAAGAAAGCGGTAAATAATATGGCTGTAACGGACCTTGAGCCCCTGGATATCTGGCGGCGCGCCATGGTTGCCAATGTAAGGCGTGACGCGCCGGATCTGTCAGCCCGTCAGATGGCAGTCCTGCTTACGGTTTATATGATCGATGAGGGACAGACGGTGCGGGGCCTTGCCGAAATACTGAATGTCTCCAAGCCGGCGGTTACCCGGGCCATCGACCGGCTGGGCGAATTCGGCCTGGTGCGGCGCAAGACCGACCCGAACGACCGGCGGTCCATTATTGTCCAGCGAACGGTCAAGGGTTCGGTCTATCTGGCGGAGTTCGCCGACATCATCAAGGAAGCCACGCAAGAACGGGAACGCGACCGGATTGCCAAGGAAGCGCGCAAAGCAAAGGCAAAGAAATCGGCGAAACAGCCTGCACCGAAGAAAACGGCGGCCGCACCCCAACCGAAACCCGCAAAAAGCACCGAACCGGTAGCCGACTGACCGCCGCACCGTCAGTTGGCGTCGGCCATGCTGGGCCTGGCATCCTCTATCCGCATATAGACAAGAAGCGCCGCAACGGTCGCGGTGGCCAGGAAGGCGAATACGACACGATAGGCGTAAGCCGGGTCTGATGCGTCCGCAAAGCGCTCGACGATGGCGCCGGAAGCCCACTGCATCAGGAAGACTGCGCCGATTGCCACCGTGTTCTGCACCGTCAGGCCACGTCCCACCAGATGTTCGGGGAAGATCGCCCTGGCATGGGCGTGCAGGACCATCTGGTATGGCCCTACAAGGCCGAACAGGATCAGCAACCCGACCGCGACCCACAATGGCAGTTCGGGAAATGCCGCCAGCACCGCCAGCACCGCGGCCGTCGCCACTGCAGCCACAACCACGATCCATTTCCTGGTATCGAAGATTCGGTCCAGCGGCCCCATGATCATGACCGCCACCAGAATGGCGATGTTGAGTGCCAGCAATACATTGCCGCGCGCGATCGCATCCAGCCCATAGACTTCCGTCAGATAGGGGCCGGCCCACAGGGCAGCAATGGTCATCAGCACGGGGTAGCCGACGAATTGCATGGCGCTGACATACCAGAGACGCTTTTCCCTCAAGACCTGTCCCAGCCCCGCGAGAATCTGGCTAGCCGATTCCGGCTGGCGGGATAGCGCGGGATGTCCCGGCGGGGCATCGCGGATCACGGCGAACAGCAGCACCGCCATACCGACGGTGATTGCCGCCATGCCGACGAAGGACCCGCGCCAGCCGATCGCCTCGCTGGCCGCTGCCAAGGGCGTCGTCGCCAGCAGATTACCCAGCCCGCCCACGGAAAAAATCAGTGCCGCCAGCGTGCCGAAGCGATCCTGCGGGAACCAGCGGGCAAACACGACCATGGAACCCATCAACCCGGCGGCGCAGCCGACCCCCATCAGGCCACGCCCGAAAGCCAAGCCGCCTTCGCCGTCGCTTGCCGCGAAAAAGACCGAACCGGCCACCGCCAGCATCAGCAGGGCCGGCATCACCCGGCGTGGTCCGAATCGGTCCAGCAAAATGCCGGTGGGCACCTGCATCAGGGCGAAAGCCAGGAAGAAGGCGCCGGTAATCGCCCCCATCGATTCGGGCGAGATGGAAAGCTCCGCCATCAGTTCCGGCGCAATCACGGCATTCGCCGAGCGATAGAACTGGCTGGCCACATAGCCGGTGCAAAGCGCAGCAACAATTATAAGTCCGGTGCGCGGTGAGGCTGTTTCGGCCATGTTCAGTACCCTGCCCTGGGGTCGACAATGTTGATGGGTGGTTCGCCGCGCCGGATGCGCGCGATGTTCGCCAGGACCTGCCGCACCGCGCCGTCCGGGTCAGTCAGGCTGGCATTATGCGGTGTGACGGTAATCAGCGGATGCGACCATAAGGGATGGCCAGCGGGAAGCGGCTCCTGTCGGAACACGTCCAGCGTTGCCTCCGACAATTGCCCCGACTCGAGCGCCGCCAGAATGTCATCCTCGACCTGGTGGCCGCCGCGCGCCGCATTGATAAGGCTAGCGCCCCTGGGCAGGCGGTCGAACAGGCCCTCATTCAGAATGCCTTCCGTCTGCGGCGTCAATGGCAGGAGGCAGACGAGGATTTCGCTGCGCGCCAGGAAATCGACTATTCCCGCCTCGCCATGAAAACAGGTCACGCCCGGTATGTCCTTTTCCGTCCGCGACCAGCCGGCCACGTCGAACTAAAGCGCCGCCAGGGCGCGGGCGGACGCGGCGCCCAACTCCCCCAGCCCCATTATGCCGACCTTTCGGGAGGGCGCGGTGGGGGATTCGATCACGTCCCATACCTGCGCCCGCTGATTCGCCTCGATCCGGCGCTGGCGGCGGTGGTGGCGCAGCACATGCATGACCACATATTCGGTCATGCCGCGCGTCAGTTCCGGCTCCACCATGCGCACCACCGGTACGCCCTCGGGCAGGTCGGGGTCGGTGAACAGATGGTCCACGCCGGCGCCGATCGAGAAAATCGCCTTAAGATTCGGGAAGCTGCGCAGAACGCCACGCTCCGGCTTCCAGACCAGCGCGAATTCGATATCGGCGACGTCACCGGGCGCGTCCCACATGCGGACCTCCAGGTCCGGCGCCTGCATCTCGAACGCGGCGAGCCAGGCCGCCACTCGCTCTTCTTCTGCTCGAAATATGATTGCCATCAGATACCCCCGGCAGGGTATCTACAGGCTCGCGGCGCGGGACGCCAGCGCATTCCGGGATCCGCGCCCAAACCTATACGAAGAGCGGACTACATGCGCCAGGAATCCCTGCGGGTTTCAGAACCGGAAGCCGACGATTCTCACCCGGGTTTCGTTCAGACCAAGGGTTCGGGCGGCGGTTGGGCGGTTTGGGCGGTCGACGGGGAGGGTCTCGCGGTCTGGCGTTGTTTCTCCCGGAAGCGCCGGTGTATCTCGAAGGCGAAGGTGTCGATCACCTCGGGATCGGCCGGGTCGCCGTTATAAGGGATGCTCAGCGACGGAAGCCCCTCGCGCTCGCCGACATGGAACAGTTGCGCCTCGGCGATCTTGCTCGGCATGCACTCGAGCGGGCCCACATTGACCACGCCGTCGATCAACGAGTGGCGCCATTCGTGCACAGGTCCGCCAACGGTAAGGACCGCCTCACCGAGCAGCTCCTTGCGGATATATGGCGCCGCGGCCTCAACGCTGTCGGTCACCCGGGTGCGTTCGGGCCAGTCGAGCTCCCGGGCCATCGCCCTGTAAGCGAGATTCTGGATACGCTCGGTCAGCCTCCGACTCAACCGGTCGCCCAGTCCGTTCGCGCCCTTCTCGAGGCTATTGGCGTAGTCCGTATACTCCAGCCACTCCGTGAGCGGGGCGAAGCGCACCCGCAAACCGCGGCGCTCGAGCTTTTCGAGGATGAAGTCGTTGGCGAAAGGATCGGCCCGCACATAGATCTCTCCGACAAGCATCACGGTGGGCATCTCGCGCACCGTTCTGACAGCGGCATATTGACGGGCCGCGTCCCTGAGGATGTCCGCACATCCGAACAACCGCCCCGAGGATACCTCCCAGAGGACTGAGGAGAGGCTCAGGCGGTTCTGGTCGATGGTTTCGATCTGTCGCATCAGGGCGCGCTCGCACGCATCGTATATCGCCTTCGCCGCGCCTGGCCGGGCCTCGCACGGCCGTGTGTCGTGGAGCCCCTCCAGGAGCATGTCCACGGCAATCAGTCCGGCAATGACGAGCGCCGCCATACCCGGCGGCAAACTTTCGAAATACGCGTCTTCCCCGGCCGACCAGATGCGGACACGATCGCCCCAGCCCAGCTGTTGCAGCACCGCCTTGTGCAGGATGCGGTAACAGCCGAACCGGCAAGGACCGTTCGCTGTCATCATGACGAAGGCGAAGCGCCTGTCGCTGTCACGTTCACCTTCGAGCCGGTGCAGCAGGCTACCGAGGGTGACCGCCATCGGTAGGCATTCCTTCCCCGACGTGTAGCGGCGGCCGATCCGCGTACTTGCCCGGTCGGCCATGGGCAGCACTTCGGCGCTCACCCCTGCTCCTCGCAACGCGGCGGCTATGGCCTCGCAGTTCGGGCCCATGCGCGGGATCAGCACATGCCGGCCGTCTTCATGAACGCGGGTCAAACCGATCCGGTCCGGCTGCACGGGGTCCGGGGCCTCGGATCGGCGTTCGGCCGTGAAATCCTCGGCAACGCAATGCAGGAAGGCCTCGACGCGGGTCTTGGTACCGGCGTCCCCGGAATGGCCGTCGGTCTCGATGACCGCATAGGGCTTCCCGCCCATCATATCGCCGTAGAAATGCAGGTTGAAGCTGTCGGGGCCGCAGGAATAGTTGCTGCACCACAAGGTGTAGACGCCCGGCCTGCGGCGCGCCTGCCATGCCGCGCGCAGATTGCGCTGGCTGTAGCCCCAATAGATACCCTCCATCAGGGGCACATCCGCCGACACCGGATAGCAATCCACCGGGATCGCCAGCGCGCCCTGCTCGCGCAGGATTGCCGGCACGTTGGAGTTCAGGACCTTGTTGTAGATCGTGTAGGGACGACCAAGCACGACCACCGCCACGATGCCGCGCTCCTCCGCAAAACGCAGTGCCTCGCGTCCCAGCTCGAGGCAGCGCGACTCGAACTCTAGTTGCATGCGTCGCGCCTGCTCATAAGCCTTGCGCCACGCTCCGCCATTCACCTCGAATTCGCGCGCCACCGCGCGGCAGCTCTCCAGGAAAGTCGGCGAATCGAAACGCCCCTCGCCTATATCAATCACCGGCGAGACCAGCTTTCCGCCGTCCGGATCATCCAGGGTCCAACGCAGCAGGTCAGGACTCGCCTGTGCTATCGGGCAGACCACCGAATGGTCTTCGTCCTTCACGCGCGCCACCTCGCGCAGCATGGGTACGAAGAAGTAGTCGGGATTCCCTTCCGCCATACCGCTGAACAGCCCCTGGTAAAGCTGCATCGGCGCGCAATAGGGTACGTTGGCCTCCTCGATCCCCCGCTTCAACGCCTTCTGGCCGGCCCGGTCGGGTAGTTCGAGCTCAAAGCCCAGTTCGTGGATGAAGGTTGCGAAGAAGGGGAAAAGCCCCTTCAGCATGAACTCGTCGCTGATGGCGACCCGTTTACGTTTCCCTCCGTCGTCCCGGGCCAATCCCGCGACAAGTTCCTGGATCAGTTCCTCGCGGGCCCGGAACGGATCGGGCGCCAGATCGGGAAGCTTGACGCGGCCCGTGCCCTGGTCCCACAGCGAGCAGTTGCCGCCCCATGTGAAACGCTGGCGCTGCGCGTCAACGACGGTCGTAATGCGATCGATGCGGCAATAATTCCCTGAGCCGCCACAGAATTTGTTCGACTTGCAGATGAAGGTGTCCTTGCTGGCGACCTCCGCGTCGAGGAAACGCTGGAGGTCGTGCGACGGCAGGTTTCGCCAGTCGACGTTCCGGGACGCAAGCAGCGCAATGCCGAGGGCCCCCACGGTTCCAGGGCTGGGCGGAACGACGACCTCGACGCCGGTTTGCCGCGCGACCGCGGCGGCCAGGGCGTCGGATGCGAAGGGCATGCCCTGGCAAAAGATCACCTCGCCGACTGAGCGGCGCCCCTTGACGCGGTTGAGGTAGTTCTGGGTAATCGAATCGTAGATCCCCGCTATAATCGACTCCGATGCAACCCCGGCCGCCACGGCGTCGTCAATCACCTCGGCCATGAAGACCGAGCAGTGCTGGCCAAGGGAAACGCCGCAATCGGCGCTGAGCGCCACCTCACCCAGTTGGACGACGTTCTCGACCGATGAGAACTTCTTTCCCTGTTCCTCGATGAACGAGCCGGTGCCCGCGCTGCAGGCCTCGTTCATCGCGGCGTCGACGACCCGGCCGTTGGCGAGCCGCGCATATTTGGCATCCTGTCCGCCGATCTCGAAGATCGTGTCGACGCGCGGATCGTAATATTGCGTGCCTTCGGCATGGGCGACGATCTCGTTGAGGACATAGACGCTCTCGGCGCCGTAGCACGTCGAGAGCAGCGAGCCGACGATCTCCCGTCCGCTGCCGGTCGCGCCGAATGCAGCCACAGGGAAGGCGCTGGCCGGGCCATCGACGAACTGCGCCATCAGGGACTGCGCGGCGGCCACCGGTTGCCCGTTGGTGTTGACATAGGCCTCCCAGACGACCCGCTCGGTCTCGCAGGCGAGCGCCACGACCTTGGAGCCCGTCGAGCCGATGTCGAAACCCAGGATCAGCCCGGCGGAACAGTCCCCGGCCACGGAGGGTTCGGTTTCGCGCTTCATGCGGCGGACCCGGCCGAGGGAATCGGAGAGGGCCGGAACCATTTCCAGATGGTGCGCTTGCTGCGGCGCCATGATCGCGTCGAGGGCTGGCAGCGGCCCGGGACGGTCGGCGGCCATCAGCGCGCATCCAAGCGCCTCGAAGAAGAGCGCGTTCTCTTCCCCGAGCTCAACGAGATTCATACCGTGCCGTTCGAGGAAGGCCCGGAAATTGTCCCTGATCCGCCGCGAGCGGCTGACGCCGCCGACCAGGATGACCTCGGGCGGGCTCAGACGGGGCTTTATCAGAACCTGCACGTTCTCGCAGACCGCGTCGTAAAGGCCCGCAAGGATTCGCGAGCGGCTTTCGCCCTTGTTGGCGAGGTGCGTCATATCGGTCTTCAGGATCACCGGACAGCGGCCGGACAGGGCGGCGGGTTCGGGTTCGTCCTCGACCAGGGCGCTCGCCTCGTCGATGCTGAGGTCGAATCGTTCCACAAGCTGGCGGAGGAAATTGCCGGTCCCCTGCGAACAGCGGGAATTCTCGCGGAACATCTCGGCGCCGCTATCCCGCAGTTCCAGCACCGAGAATCCGTGACTCCCGATGGAGACCACCGTGCCCGCCCGTTCCCCCCGCAACCAGCGCAACGCAGAAACCTGGGCCTGTTTGGTAGGGATACGCTGCAGGCAAAGCTCACGGCTGATGCGGCCGCAGGCCGCCGCCCCGGCGAAGCCGTCCAACCCCCAGTCCTCAAGCAGCCCACGCAACGCCGGGCCCGGCGCCTTATGGTGTTCGACCAGTTTCGTGCGAGTGACCTCCAGGACGCCATCGCGCCGGGTAAGGTCAACGGCCTTGATGGTTTCCGCTCCGACGTCGAGGCCAAGGAAACTCTGCGGAGCCACCCTGTTCCTGTTCAACATTGTGCCATCCTAGGTTGAAACGGGGTTTTCCGGACACAAAGATTTCATTTTGGTAATGACAGCGTGAAACGCGCAATCTGTCATTGATCCAAGTCATGTGGCGAAAATGCCGTGTCTTGACCGACAATGACGAAGGCGGGTTCCTTGCAAAAGTCCCCCTCGGGGATCACGCGTCAACGCCGGTCAGTAACCGTCTTCGGCCCGGGCGATGTTGGGCAGGGGTTCGCCGCGCCGGAAGCGCAGGATGTTTTCGGCCACGGCCTTGGCCGCCGTGTCGGGGAAGGGATCGCCGCCGGAATGAGGGGTGACGGTGATTTTCGGATGGGTCCAGTATGGGTGGTCGGCCGGCAGCGGTTCGGTGCGGAATACATCCAGCGTCGCCTGGGAGACCTGGCCCGAGTCCAGCGCCGCCAGCAAATCTTCCTCGACCAGCTGGTCACCGCGGCCGGCGTTGATCAGGCTGGCGCCCTTCGGCATCCGGGCGAAGAGGTCCGCATTCAGGATATTCTCGGTCTGTGGCGTCTTCGGCAGGATCGACACCAGGATATCCGACCAGGCCACCAAATCCATAAGCTGGTCGTCGCCATGGAAGGATTTCACGCCCTCGATATTCTTGGGCGAGCGCGACCAGCCGGCCAGCTGGAACCCGATTCCCCGCAGCATTCCGGCTGCGGTGCCGCCCAGCACGCCGAGCCCCAATATGCCGACCCGGCGCGTCCAGGCCGGCGGCGCGAAATATTCTTCCCAGTGCTTCGCCTTCTGCTGCTCGTTGAAACGAAGCTGGTCCTTGTGATGCCGCATCACGTGAAGGACGATATATTCGGCCACGCCGGCGGTAAGCGAGGGCTCCACCATGCGCACCACCGGCACGTCTGGCAGGTCCGGATCGTAGAACAGATGGTCCACGCCGGCGGCTAGGCTGAAGATCACCTTCAGGTTCGGGAATTTCGCCAACCCGCCCAAGGGCGGCTTCCAGCAGAGCGTCATGTCGATCTCCGCCGGGTCGCCCGGTTCGTCCCAGACACGGAAATCCAGGTCGGGAATGTGCTTTTTCAGCTCCGGCCCCCAGATTTCGGTGGGGTTGATCGGGGAATAGAAAATCAGGGCCATGGCAGGCGCGTCCTACATGCTGACGACGCCGCTTTCCACGGCCTTCATTTCGAAGGCGGCGGCCATCAGCGCCTGGGTATAAGGGTCTTTCGGGTTGTCGAAAATCTCGTCGGCTGGGCCCTGCTCCACCACCTTGCCGCCGCGCAGCACGATGACATCGTCGGCCAGCGCGCGCACAACCTTCAGATCGTGGCTGATAAAGAGATAGGCCAGTTTGTGCTTTTCCTGGATATCGCGCAGCAAATCGACGATCTGCGCCTGAACCGACATGTCCAGCGCCGAGGTCGGTTCGTCCAGGACGATGAAGCGGGGTTTCAGCACCAGGGCGCGGGCGACCGCGATGCGCTGCCGCTGGCCGCCGGAAAATTCGTGCGGATAACGGTGGCGCCAGTCGGGGTCGACACCGACCTCGCGCAGGGCCTCCACCACCATTTCATCGCGTTCGCGCCGGCTGCCTATTTCGTGCACGGCCAAACCCTCGGCGACGATCTCGGCGATCGACATGCGCGGGCTCAAGCTGCCGTATGGGTCCTGGAAGACCACCTGCATTTCGCGCCTGAGTGGGCGCATTTCCTTTGACTGCAGGCCCTGGATATCGCGGCCGTCAAAACTGATTCCGCCGGTGCTGCGCTCCAGCCGCAGCAGCGCCATGCCGAGAGTCGTCTTGCCCGATCCCGATTCGCCGACAACGCCGACCGTATGGCCTTCGCGCACGGCCAGGGACACGCCGTCCACCGCGCGCACATGATCGACCGTGCGGCGGAATACCCCCTTCTTGATCGGGAACCAGACCTTCACATCCTCGCCGGTCAGGATGGTGCGGGCATCCTTCGGCGCCGGCTTCTTGCGGCCCTTCGGCTCGGCGGCCAGAAGATGTTTCGTATAGTCATGCTGCGGGTTGCCGAAGATGGCCTCGGTCTCGCCCTGCTCGACGATCTCGCCATCGGTCATGACGCAGACCTGGTCTGCCATTCGGCGCACGATGCCCAGATCATGGGTAATGAACAGCATCGCCATGCCCAGCTTTTGCTGCAG
>JBFFGY010000037.1:0-11312 GCA_041557215.1 Alphaproteobacteria bacterium | reverse complement strand
CATCTGCCACAAGGACCAGGGCGCGGGGTCGCCGGAATAGGCGATGCTGTGATTTCGAATGGCGGCCAGGGGCGGCTCGGCGAGAAGGCCTACCAAAAGATAGACGGAAAGCACCGCCCCGGACATGGCGACCGCGTAAAGGACGCGCCGCCGCCGGCGGCCAGGTTCGATCAGCAGCACCGCCAGCGGGCTGAAAACAGGCCAGAGGATCTGGGCGAACAGCAGAAAGACCAGCGAAAGCCCGGCGATGCCGCCCGCGTCCGCATTGCCGGAAAGCCGCAGCCAGAGGACGCCTTCGACCGCCTGCTGCGCTGCGAACAGCCACGGCACCATCGCCACGGGAAGTTCCCGGGGATGCCGGACCTGCCTGACGGTTGCAAGGCCGATTGCCGCGGTCGCCGCGGCCAGCGAAAAGCTGGCAGTGGCCGAGAAGCACATGGCCGGATCACCCCGCGCAGACGGTTGTTCCATTCGATCCACCAAGTCTGCTGCAGGCGGGCGGTAGAGCCAGCGGATGCTGTCGCGTCATTCATAGCACGGATGGGGCGGCGGTCCGGCGGATAATGCCGATTCAGCTGTATTTTCCCGATAATCGGCAATGTCGGGAAATAATTTCCATGTAAAAATCAGATTGGCGAAAAATATTTTCGAAAATAATTTCGCCGCTTTATTTGCTTTTTATTTCGCCGCATTACCCGGTTAGCGCGTTGTTTCCGTTCGCCCTTCCTGATTTCGCAAAGATCCGCGCGGGGCCGGGCGGGGTCGGCCGGGCCGTCGGCGCATCCGGAGCGGCCATTGCAATCCGCCCGGGCCGCCCCACATAGGGCGGATACGTGAAACATTTGTTTTGAGCTACCTGAACAGCCGGTACGCCGATTCGACCAGTTATCCCCTGACAATGTGAACGTAATCCCGGCCGCGCCACCGTATGGTGCGAGGCGCGGCTCCATCATTTCTGTTAGAGGAAAACGACAATGAGCACCGGTACTGTAAAATGGTTCAATTCCGCCAAAGGCTTTGGTTTCATCGAGCCGGAAGACGGCTCCAGCGACGCCTTCGTGCATATTTCCGCCGTTGAGCGCGCAGGCCTGCATTCGCTGAACGAAGGCCAGAAGGTCTCCTACGAGCTTCAGCATGGCCAGAACGGCAAATCTTCCGCCGAGAATCTGTCCGTCATCGGCTGACGATTCCGGACGCCGCCCCCGGGATACGGCCCCGGGGCGGCTGCCGCGCCCTGCAAGAACACGAGGATCCGCGCAAATGTCGAAGCCCGTTATATCCAAGGCCGAGGAAAAACTCGCCGCCATCGAGCAGAAGGCCGCGCAAGCCCGGGCCGAAAGGGAAGAGAAGCGGAAGGAGGATGCCCGGCATGTGGCGAAGCTGCGCGCCCTGCGCCTCGCCAAACAGGCCGCCGACAGGGAAGCGGCCGACAGAAGCTATGCGGCCGGGCAAACCGCCAACTCGATAAAGCCGTCGCGCGCCGCCCGTTCGCGCTGACGCCGCCCGCCCGCCGGGCCTTTCATCCGGGCCTGGACGCCATCACAAAGGCGTCGACCGCACCTCACCGCTGAACCTTCGCCACCCCGCGCCGAACAGGCCCGTCAGGGTGGATCGACGCGTTTGTCACGCCGGCCCACCGGCCCCTCACCGCAGCAGGCCGTTCAGGAACCTTCGGAATCTCTCGTCGAGTTCGGAAATATGCCCTATCGAGTCGTCGATGAAGGCGGCGAGTTCGCGGCTGAGGCTGCTGACGCGGCCGTCGCCCAGCGCGTTGTTGATGGCTTCCAGCGCGGTGACCAGGCGGTCGTGGCTTTCGGCGTGGGTGTCGCGGCCGGGGAAGCCGGCCTCTTCCATCAGCCCTTCTTCGAACCGGAAATGGGCGGTCTGGGCGCCCTGGAGCTCGACCAGGGCCCGGGCCGCGGAATCGACCTCGTTGGCGTCGATCGCGCGCAGGATGCTGCCGCCCAGTTCGCGCAGATGCGCGTGGTCGTCTTCCAGCGCCGCCAGCATTTCCGCAATGCGTTTGGAATCAGTCATGTCTCTTACCCGCTACCCCGTTAATATAATTGTAGCATGCCAACCGGGCCAGTTGCATGATTTTCTTTACGGCCGTGGCGACCGGTGGCCGGGCCCGGCCATACCAAAAGTATAATTTACATCTTGCGCGGTGTTTAATAATATACTATATTTCATCCAGTGGGTCCGCGACGCGTCAGGGGGCATTGCCGTGCGGATGCGCGGATGTTCGTTTTGGCCTGCACCAGGGCCGATTCCCAGCATTGCCGACTGACAGGAACCCTGCCGCCCGGATATGGCAGCGGCCCGCCTTGCATCCCGTCGACAGAACGGGAGCCGTGAAAATAATCGGCATCAGGAAGTTGCGGAAAGCGAGCAGACCGTGTCCATGTTCGATAACCGTCGACATTCAAAAATGCTGGACCGCCGCCTGAAGCCGCTGGGCCAGGACGCCACGGACAGGCTCGACCGGATCGCCAGGTTCCAGGAGCTTGCGGCAAACAGCACCATCTGCTTCGAGGGAGATTACGCGGACGATATATTCGTGATCTCCGACGGCATCGCCCGGCTCTTCAAATTCCTTCCCGATGGCCGGCGCCAGATCACCCGGTTTTTTTATCCGGGCGACTTCCTGTGCGTCGGAGAAAACGCCTGCTGCGATTATGGAGCCGAGGCGGCCACCGCCGTTTCGCTGTTGGCGTTCCGGCGCAGCGAGCTTGAGCGGGCGGTGGAGGAAGTACCCGAAATAAGGCACATGTTCCTGTCGAACGCCTTCAGCGAACTGGCGGCGGCGCAGGACCATATGGTGCTTCTGGGGCGGAAATCGGCCAGCGAACGGGTCGCCAGCTTCCTGTTGATGCTGGCGCGGCGCCAGGCGAGCCGCGCCGGCGGACTGGCCAGCAAACTGCATATCCCCCTGAGCGCCAGCGACGTGGCGGACTATCTGGGCCTGACCCTGGAGACCGTAAGCCGCACGCTCAGCGCCTTCCGGCGCGACGGCATCATCAACGCCTATCGCAGCCGGCGCGAGATCAACATCGTGAGCCGGGAAGAACTGCAGCGCCTGTCGGGCGAAATCCCCCGGTAGGGCGGCCATCACGGCAGAAAGGGCAACGGATCGAGCGATCCGTTGCCCTGCCCCCTGGCCGGGCCGCCATGCCGTGGGCCCGCCAGGGGTACCGCCGCGCCTCCCCTCGGCCGGGCTGTCAGAACAGGATTTCGGCCATCAGGCTGGCATGATCGGAGGGCCAGAGGGCCGGACCGGAAGTCTTGTCCTTGGCCCGGCCGCCGACAAGGTCGACATCCTTGACCGCCAGCGGCAGGTCGCGGGCGAAGATCATGTCGATGCGCTCGTTCAACAGGCTGACGCTGTTCGACAGGTCGGTCAGCTGGCAGCAAGTGAAGCCGTCGCCCGGCTCTTCCTGGGCCGTCCAGATGTCGACATAACCATTATAGGCGAACTGCATATAGGGCGTGACGATGCCCCCATTGAACGGCGCCGGCAGCGGCAGCGGACCGGGCACACCGGCATGGTCCGGCGAGGAATTGATATCGCCGGCGACGATCAGGCTGCGGCCCGGCGGCGTGGTCAGGGCCAGCGTCTGCAGCAGTTCGCCCGCCTGGGCCGCCTGATAGAAACGCGAGACCGGGTTGGTCGGATCGGGCTCGTAGACTTCCAGATGGGTGTTGACGAAGCGGTAATCCCTGCCGTCGACGGTGGCGTCGACCGCCACGAAGCCGCGCTCCACCGCCAACTGGCCGGCCGGGGGTTCCGCCTCGATAAAGGCCTGGAAATTGCAACCTTGGGCCGAGGGCCGGGCGCAGGGAACAAAGGCAGGCGCCACCTGGCCGGCCTCGACAAGGTCATCGCGGGCAAGGATGACATCGCGGTCCAGCGCAATCAGCAATACAGGCGTTTTATTGATCCAGAACGGCACGCCCGCAGGCAGACCCTCAACGATGACGTCCCGGAGGTCGAGATTCTCCACCATGGCGACGGCGTGATAAGCCTGTCCTGCATCCGCCAGGGCCGCCAGGGTTACGCTGAGCTGGTCGTTGAAGGCGCCGGCGATCGACGGGTCGTCGCAGCCATAGCCCGGCGGCAACGGGCCGGCCAGATCGACGCAATGGAAGGCCCAGACCTCCTGCAGCGCCACCAAATGCGGACGGCGCTTGGCGACCATTTGCGCCAGCTTTTCGGCGCGGGCCGGAAAATCGCTTGCCGCCACCTGCTCCAGCGCCGTCACCAGCGCCGCGTTGAAGGCGTCCGCATCGGCGGCCAGCAGCAACGGGGCGATGTCGCCGCCGAGATACTGGTTCTGGGTCATGACGGAAATGTCGGTGTCCGCACTGGCGGGTTGCGCCGCCATCAGACACAGCGCGGCCGCGGTCGAAACGGCTAATGTTCTGGTGAATTTCAACATTGTCGCCTCCTGGGCAATAAGGAACACGCGCATATCGTGCGGACGATGGTTGGAAATCGGAACGGGTTATGGATTTCCGGAAGATGCCAAGCGCGGATTGATCGGCGCGGCAGGCCGCCGTAGCATGCGCCATGCTCACCTTCCTCATCCGCCGGCTGCTTGGCCTGATCCTGACGCTCTTCGCGGTTTCGCTGGTGGTGTTCCTCGTGCTCGAGGTGCTGCCCGGCGACGTGGCGGAGGTCATGCTGGGGACTGAGGCGCGCGAAGACACGCTGGCGGCGCTCCGCACGCAGCTCGGCCTCGACCGGCCGGCGCATGTCCGCTACATCGCCTGGATCGGCGGGCTGCTTTCCGGCGATCTGGGGATCAGCCATACGTATGACGTGCCGGTCGCCGAACTGGTGGGCGAGCGGCTGGCGGTGACGGCGCCCCTGGCGCTGCTGGCCTTTGTCCTGTCGACCCTGATCGCCGTGCCGCTGGGCATGTTCGCGGCAACGAGGCGCGGGCGCGCCGGCGACTGGGGCGTGATGGCCTTTTCCCAGGTCGGTCTGGCGGTCCCCAATTTCTGGTTTGCGATCCTGCTGATCCTGGTCTTCGCGGTGTGGCTGCGCTGGCTGCCGGCGGGGGGCTTTCCGGGCTGGGAGGCCGGGCCGGGAATGGCGCTGCGGGCGCTGATCCTGCCGGCGCTGGCGCTGGCGCTGACAGAGGCGGCTATCCTGGCACGGGTCACGCGCTCGGCGGTGCTGGAGGTGATGGGCGAGGACTATGTCCGCACGGCGCGGGCCAAGGGGCTGGGCTGGCGGCCCATCATGTGGCGCCATGTGCTGCGCAACGCGCTGATCCCGGTGACCACGATCATGGGGCTTCAATTTGCCTTCCTGCTGGCCGGCGCGGTGATCATCGAGAACGTCTTCACCCTGCCGGGGCTGGGACGGCTGGTGCTGCAGGCGATCTTCCAGCGCGACGTGATCGTGGTGAAGGATGCGGTACTGATCCTGGCCGGCATGGTGGTGCTGGTGAATTTCCTGGTCGATATTCTCTATGCGGCGATCGACCCGCGCCCGAAGGTGGAGATATGAAGGCGGTCTTGGGGCATAAGGGTTTCGTCATCGGCGCCCTTCTGGTGGGGCTGCTGCTGCTGGCGGCGCTGGTCTCGCTGGTCTGGACGCCCTGGCCGGCGCTGGAAATGAACATTGCGCAGAAGCTGAAGGGGCCGTCCGCCGAGCACTGGTTCGGCACCGACCATTTCGGACGCGACACGCTGTCGATGATCATGCTGGGGGCGCGCAACGCGCTGGCGGTGGGGCTGGCCGCGGTAGGGATCGGGCTGGCGCTGGGCGTGCCGCTGGGGCTGGCGGCGGCGATGCGGCGGGGCTGGGTGGAAGACATAGTGATGCGCGCCACAGACCTGACCTTCGCCTTCCCGGCCGTGCTGACCGCGGTGCTGATTGCCGCGCTCGCCGGGCCGGGCGGGATCAATGCCATCGTCGCGGTCGGTATCTTCAACATTGCGGTCTTCGCGCGGCTGACACGCGGGGCGGCGCTGCAGGTTATGGGCCGGCCCTTCGTCAAGGCCGCGCTGGCGATCGGCAAGGGGCCATGGCGGATCGCCGCCGGACATGTGCTGCCGAACATCGCCGGCATTCTGGTCGTGCAGGGCACGGTGCAGTTCGCCATAGCAATCCTGGCCGAGGCTGGGTTGAGCTATCTGGGTCTCGGCGTCCAACCGCCGGACCCGAGCTGGGGCCGCATGCTGAACGAGGCACAGACCTTCATGTTCATCGCGCCGGGGCAGGCAATTTTCCCGGGCGCAGCCATCGCGCTGGCGGTGCTGGGCCTGAACCTGCTGGGCGACGGTTTGCGAGACTTGCTGGACCCGCGCCTGCACGTCTGGCGGATGGGTTGAACACATACGAGTTTGCTGCGGCGCAGCATAATTGTTGATCGGTCAACCGCGCCGAATTATATATGCGCCACCCTCCCCCCGACGATGGTGCAGCAGGATGAGCGTTCACGCCAGAACCGACAGGGTTACCGTTCCCGCGATCCGGGCAGCCAAGGGCGGCGAGCCGCTGGTCTGCCTCACCGCATACACGGCGCCGGTGGCGTCGCTGCTGGATCCGCATTGCGACATGCTGCTGGTGGGCGATTCCGTCGGCATGGTGCTGTACGGCATGGAGAGCACGCTGGGCGTAACCATGGATATGATGATCGCCCATGGCCGCGCGGTGGCGCAGCGCAGCGCGCATGCCTGCGTGGTTATCGACATGCCTTTCGCCTCCTACGAGGAGTCGCCGGAACAGGCCTACCGAAACGCGGCCCAGATCATGCGCGAAACCGGCTGCGCCGCGGTGAAGCTGGAGGGCGGCACGGAAATGGCCGCGACTATCGAATTCCTGGACAAGCGGGGCATCCCGGTGCTGGCCCATATCGGCCTGCTGCCGCAGTCGGTGAACGTGATCGGCGGATTTTCCGCCCGCGGGCGCAGCCAAGAAGAGGCCGCGGCCATCATGGCCGACGCCCATGCGGTGGTGGCCGCCGGCGCCTTCGCGGTCGTCATCGAGGGTACGGTGGAGCCGCTGTCCCGCGAAATCACCGAGGCGATCGAGATTCCGACCATCGGGATCGGCGCCTCGCCTGCCTGCGACGGGCAGGTGCTGGTGACCGACGACATGGTCGGCCTGTTTTCCGATTTCACCCCGCGCTTCGTGAAACGTTACGCCAATATCGCGGAAGCCTACACGGCGGCGGCCGAGGCCTATGCCAGGGACGTGCGGGCGCGTGACTTTCCCGAGATGAAACATTGCTTCGGCGCGAAGAATGCCAGAACCGGAGAGCCCGGCTGATGGCAGGACCCGCGATCGAGCGCACGGTATCGGGCCTGCGCGAGCAGGTTCGTACCTGGCGCACGGAAGGCCGGGCGGTCGGGATGGTACCCACCATGGGTGCACTGCATGAAGGGCATATGACGCTGGTGCGCGCGGCCAGGGCCGAATGCGACCATGTGGTGGTCAGCATCTTCGTCAATCCGACCCAGTTCGGCCCGCGCGAGGATTTCGATTCCTATCCCCGTCAGGAGGAACGCGATCTTGCCATGCTGCGCGATGCCGGCGTGGAGATAGCCTTCATGCCGACGGTGGCCGAGATGTACGGGCTAGGTTTTGCGACGATGGTGAGCATTTCCGGCCTGACCGAATGCCTGTGCGGGCGCAATCGGCCGGTCCATTTCCAGGGCGTGGCGACGGTGGTTACCAAGCTGCTGCTGCAATGCCTGCCCGACGCGGCGTTCTTCGGCGAGAAGGATTTCCAGCAGCTTCAGGTGATCCGCCGGCTGGTGCGCGACCTGGACATTCCCGGCGCCATCCGCGGCGTGGAAACTGTGCGGGAAGCGGACGATGTCGCGATGTCGTCCCGCAATGCCTATCTGACATCCGAACAGCGCGAAACGGCCCCGGCGATGATCGCGGCCCTGCGCCATGTGGCGGCAAGGATCGGCGCAGGGATTGCGGCGGCGGATGCAGCCGCGGAAGGGTGGAAAATGCTGGAAGATGGGGGCTTCGACCGGGTCGATTATCTGGAAGTCCGCGAAGAGGATACACTGGCGCCGGTCGAAGGGCTGCCCGATCCGTCGCGCCCTGCCAGGGTTTTCGGCGCCGCCTTCTTGGGCAAAACCCGGTTGATAGACAATTGGCCGATCCAGCCCGTCAGAGAACCAGCAACAGCAATCCCGGCATCGTGATAAAGGCAATGGTCGTGGAGACCAGGACAAGCCCGGCAACTTCCTCGGGAGAACGGCCGTAGCGGGCGGCGAAGAGATAATTCAGTACCGCTACCGGCATGGCGGATTCCAGGATCAGGACCCCCCGCGCGGGACCCTCCAGGCCGAGAAGCGCCACCACGGCCAGGCCGACGGCAAGCCCGATCCCCAGCCGTCCCAAGGCCAGGGCCAGACTGCGCCGAAGGCTGGTAACCTTCAGCTTGGCAAGCGAAACGCCCAGCGTCAGCAGCATCAGCGGAATCGCCATGTTGCCGATCAACCCGATGGTGTTGTCGACCCATTCCGGGAACCGGATGTCCAGGAGTTGTAGCGACATTCCGATCACGGCCGCCCAGACCAGCGGCGTGCGCAGCAATATCCTGACCGACCCTTGCCCCGACGACACCCAAATGCCGAAGGTGAACTGGATCAGCAGGAAGACGGTGAAAAATACAATCCCGAGCGCCAGCCCCTCCTCGCCAAAGGCAAAGAGACAGAGTGGCAGGCCGATATTGCCCGTATTGCCGAATACAAGCGACGGCAGATAGACCGGCTGCGCCAAACCGGCCAGCCTTACGACTGCCGCGGCCGCGGCGATTGTCGCGGCTACCGTGATCAACCCGCCGACCGCCATCTGCGAAAAGGCCACCACATCGATTTCCAGTCGCGCCAAGGTTCCGACGATCAGACAGGGAAACGCAATATTGGATGTCAGGCTGGTGGTGAACTCGTTGTCGAACGGCATGCCGCGCCGCGCCCAGCCGTACCCGATGATCGCGCAGACGAAGACAGGCGCGATGATGGCGAAGAGATCGGACGCGAGAGCCGCCAGGCCGCCGCTGGAGGCAAACAGGTCTTCGAACATGAATTTCCCGGATCAGGGTCGGTCAAGGGTGCGGAAATTACCATTGGCGCGTAGTTTGTACCATATTCCACCACAAAAAAAGCACCAAAGGGAGATTGACTCCCGGCCCAAGCCGCACCACTGTCTGCGGCATGATTACCATACATGCCACAACCGTATCCCTGGACGGTCGGGGGGTTATTCTTCGCGGGCCTTCCGGCAGCGGAAAATCGGACCTGGCCCTTCGCCTGATCAACGAGGGCGCGCTTCTTGTCGCCGACGACCAGACCGTCCTGTTCGTGGAAAGCGGCCGGATGATGGCGCAACCGCCCGCGGAAATCGCCGGCAAAATGGAGGTGCGCGGCGTCGGCATCATCAAGATGGGGCCGCCGGCGATCGTGCCGGTATTTCTTCTGATCGACATGTCGGACCCGGCCGACGTTCCCCGTATGGCGGATTTCGCGCCGGTGGAACTGGTCGGCCACCAGTTACCTCGGATTCACCTTGCGCCGTTTGAAATGTCGGCGACCGCCAAGGTCAAGCTGGCGCTAAGGGCTTTGCTGGGATCCTGATGGCTTGGCGATGACCAGCGGCGAAGCAGGAGCCCGCCTTGGCGATTCTCCCGAAGCGGCAAAGCGGATCGTTCTTGTAACCGGCGTATCCGGCGCCGGTCGTTCCACTGCGTTGAAGAGCTTCGAGGACCTGGGATACGAGGCGGTCGACAACCTACCCCTCACCCTGCTGGAAAGTGTCGTGCTGGGCGGGTCGCCCGAACAGCCGCCCCTGGCGGTAGGGGTGGACATCCGGACGCGGGATTTCGGCGTCGACTCGCTGATTGGCGGGCTGGACGGACTGTTGGCGTCGGGCCGGGTTGACGTGACCTTGCTCTTCCTGGACTGCGACGACGAAGTGCTGGTGCGCCGATTTACCGAGACACGCCGCCGCCACCCGCTTGCATCGGACCGGCCCGTTTCCGACGGGCTGCGGCTGGAACGCAGCATGCTGGCGGACCTGCGAAAGCGCGCCGACATTACCATCGACACGTCGCAACTTTCGCCCGGCGCGCTGAAAGAAGAGATAACGCGACGCTTCGCGGTGGGCCAGCAATCCGGCCTCGCGCTGCTTATTACCTCTTTCTCGTACCGCTACGGTCTGCCGCGCGAGGCGGACCTGGTATTAGACGTACGTTTTCTGGCGAATCCCCATTACGACCCCGCATTGCGGGACATGACCGGACAGGACAAGCCGGTCGGCGACTACATCGCCGGCGATTCGGACTTCGCCATTTTTCTGGATGGTTTGAAGGCGATGCTGTCCGTATTGCTTCCCCGATACGAAAAGGAAGGCAAGAGCTACCTGACGATTGCGGTAGGGTGCACCGGCGGGCGCCACCGTTCGGTTTACGTTGCGGAACGGCTGGGAAAAATGCTGGAATCGGATGGACGACGGATACATCTGACGCACCGGGACATCCAGCGGCGCGCGGGTCAGGACATGCGTTGAGCGGTGGGAAGGGCAACAAAGAAGGAAAAGCCATGATAGGGATGGTTCTTGTAACCCACGGGCGGCTGGCGGCCGAATTCATCGCCGCGCTGGAACATGTGGTCGGTCCGCAGAGCCAGGTTGCGGCGGTGTGCATCGGACCCGACGACGATATGGAGCAGCGGCGCCAGGATATTCTCGGCTCCGTGGCCGATGTGGATGACGGCGACGGCGTCGTCGTGCTGACCGACATGTTCGGCGGAACGCCATCGAACCTGGCGATCTCCATCATGAAGGAAGCCAAGGTCGAGGTGATTGCCGGGATCAACCTTCCCATGCTCATCAAGCTGGCCAGTCTGCGCGAGGGGCATTCGATCGATAATGCGGTTGCCCAGGCCCAGGAATCGGGCCGCAAATATATCAGCGTTGCGTCCAGCCTGTTGGGAGACGACGGCTGATGGTAAATGGCGTGGCCCGCGAGGTCACAATCATCAACCGGCGCGGTCTGCACGCGCGGGCGGCCGCGCGGTTCGTAAAACTGGCCGGCGAATTCGATGCCGATATAACTGTCAGCAAGGACGGGGCCGAGGTGTCGGGCCTGTCGATCATGGGGCTCATGATGTTGGCCGCAGCCCCGGGCACGCAAATCAGTGTCCAGGCGACGGGGATTCAGGCCGAAGAAGCGGTGGAGGCAGTCGCCGCCCTTGTGGCGGCCGGTTTCGATGAAGACTGAGAGAGGAAAGAAACAGGGCGAACGCGTTTTTGACGGTGTCGTCGGCGCACCAGGCAT
>JBFFGY010000036.1:0-11339 GCA_041557215.1 Alphaproteobacteria bacterium | reverse complement strand
GACGGCCCACGACATGCCGACCGATTTCAAAAAGGGCTTCCTGGTAGTCCGGCCGGAGGTGGTCCGCATCGGGGACAATGCCGGCGGCATGACCAACAAGCTCGAGGGGCAGCTATATAACGAATATTCCCTGGGCTCGCGCGTGCAGTATCAGATCCGCATGGCCGAAGGCGCCACATGGGTCGTGGAGCGCCTCAGGGACGAACGCTATTCCGGCAAGCTGGACGATCAAGTCGTGATCGGATGGCAGCCGGAAGACGCCATCCTGGTAGCCGAGTAGGGGCGCGTAATATGTCCGAGGCTACTGGCAATCGTTTTTTCTCATGGCTTCGCCAACCCGGCGTTATGGCGGCAGCGCCGGTAACGATATTCTTGCTAGTGGGATTTGTCGGGCCGCTGGTTCTGGTCTGGTGGTACAGCCTGATGCCACCGAAGACCTTTTCGCTTGCCCAGGCGCCGACGCTGGACAATTTTATCTCTAGCGCCGCCGGCAGTTATTATATTTCCTTCGGCTGGTCCCTTGGCCTTGCCGTCATCACCGTCATAACCCTGATGCTGATTTGCTATCCGGTGGCCTACGGTATGGCGCGAATGTTCGGGAAATGGGCCAACCTCGTGACGCTGCTTATCGTGTTGCAGCTGCTGGTGTCGGAGAATATCCGCCTGTTCGGTTGGGTGCTATTCCTGTTGAAGAACGGCATCATGGACGGCAGCGTCCAGTATCTCTTCGGGCTTGGGCTGCCGTCGATCCTCTACACGATTCCGGCCATCGTGCTGGGACTGGTGTATGTCTATTTACCATTCATGCTGTTCCCGATGGTGTTGGGCCTGTCGATGGTGCCAGAACCTCTGAAAGAGGCTGCATTTGACCTCGGCGCGGACCGCAAGACCGTGTTCTGGGAAGTTGAGCTTCCCTTGGCGTCCCCCGGCCTGATGATCGGCGGGTTGCTGACCTTCGTGCTTGTCTTGGGGTCTTTGGCGGAATCCAAAATTCTTGGTGGGCAGACGATCATCATGATCGCCGACGATATTGAATCCGCCTTTACTTTTGCCCAGAACTGGCCTCGCGGTGCTGCCCTTTCCGTTCTCGTGATGGTGATTTCCGGCGCACTTGTCCTGCTGCTGCTCCGGCGCCTCGACCTCGACAGGATCATGGGGAGGCGCTGATTATGGGGAACAATGGCCGCAATGTCACAAAAATCCTGATCTGGCTATGGACCGGATGCATTCTGATATTTCTCTATGTTCCGATTGTTTCGGTCGTACTGGCGTCATTTTCACGTCAGCGCTATTTTCAGTTTCCGGTTCGTCAATGGGATACCAAGTGGTACGAAAAGGCCATGGAGTCGCTGTCGGTGCGCGAGCTTTTCGAAACCTCCGTGTCGGTTGCGCTTCTGGTGACCCTGTTTTCAGTCCTGCTCGCTTTCTTCGGCGCGCTTGCTTTTGCCCGCTATGACTGGAAGGGCCGCAAGATCTTCCAGCGCATACTCCTGCTGCCAATCTTTTTCCCCCAAGCTGTCCTCGGCCTCGCTTTGTTGCTGTGGTTCTCGACCATGGGAATCATTCCGGATTGGCAGACCGCGGTTTTCGCCCATATGGTCTGGGTCGTACCCATTGTGACACTGGTCATGTCGATCCAGGTTTACAGTTTCGACCCAGCGCTGGAAGAAGCCGCCTTCGACCTTGGCGCATCCCGCTGGAAGGTTCTGCGCGAGGTGACGCTTCCAATCCTGTGGCCGGGAATATTCTCGGGTGGATTGTTCGCATTCCTTCTGTCCTGGGGCAACTTTCCGCTTTCGCTGTTTTCGACCGGCGCCGACCAGACCATTCCTGAGTGGCTCTACGCCAAGATGGTATCCGGATATACCCCGATGGTTCCGACACTTGGTGCGCTGACGATTGCCGGCGCCGCTTTGTTGCTGGGTATTGGTTTCGGCCTGATGTGGTTAATACGCGCCCGCCAGCGCATGCTCGACCGCAGAGCGCAGGCCGTTTGAACAACCGCTTCGCTGCAATGGATTTACAGGTAAAGCTTAGGGAGACAATGACATGCTGACACCAATCACCGGACGTTCCGTCGTCGTTACCGGCGCCAGCAAGGGCATCGGCAAGGGCATCGCGCGGGTCTTAGGGCGGGCCGGCGCCAAGGTACTTGTCGTGGCGCGCAACGAGGCCGAGGCCCGGGTGTCCGCCGACGAGATCAACGGCGCGGGTGGCACCGCTTCGGCTTTCGCGGCCGATGTCTGCGACCTGGCCTCGATGGAGGCCATGGCCAAGGCCGCGGTCGACCGCCATGGTGGGCTGGACGTGCTTTGCGCCAATGCCGGCATTTTTCCGCAGGCCAAGATCGCCGATATGAGCGGCGACGAATGGGACCTCGTGCTCGGCACCAACCTGAAGGGCACCTTCAATTCGGTGAAGGCCTGCATCCCGCATCTGGTGAAAAGCGATGGAGGCCGCATCGTCCTGACCTCGTCGATTACCGGACCGATCACCGGTTTCCCGGGATGGACCCATTACGGGGCCAGCAAGGCTGGGCAACTCGGTTTCATGCGCACGGCGGCCATCGAACTGGCGAAATACGGGATTACCATCAATGCCGTGATGCCGGGCAATATAAAGACCGAGGGTCTGGACGGCCTGGGCCAGGACTACCTGGCGACCATGGCGGCCTCGATCCCGCTCAATAAGCTGGGTGACGTCGAAGACATCGGCAACGCCGCTTTGTTCTTCGCCTCGAAGGAGGCCGGTTACATCACCGGCCAGACGATCGTGGTCGACGGCGGGCAGACCCTGCCGGAATCCCTGGAGGCGCTGGCCTCCGCCTAGGTGGACGTCAGGACGAATTCAGCCGGGCGCGTACGGTGCGCGGGGATTCCTCCGTCCACCGGCGCACCGCGCGCGAGAAGGCCGAAAGTTCGGAATAGCCCAGCAGGAACGCGATTTCGGAGAAGGGCAGCTGGCGCTGTTTCATGTACATCAGCGCCAGGTCGCGCCGGGTCATATCCACCAGATCCTTGTAGACCACTCCCTCCCGGCTCAACTCGCGCTTGATGGCGGCCGGGGTCAGGCGCAGTTCCGCCGCCACCGCTTCCAGCGGCGGATAGCCGCTGGGCAGCTTGGTGCGGATAATGCTGCGGATCTGGCCGATCAGGGAGGTCTGGCCGTCCGGCAGCGCCGACAACTGCTCCAGGCAGGTCTGCATCATGGTCATCAGGTTGCGGTCGCGCCCCGGCATCGGCCGGTCCATGATTTCCGGTCGGAACAGCAGCGCATTGGACGGCTGCGAGAAATAGATCGGCGCGCCGAAGGCGCTCTCGTGCTCGCGCGCCTCCATCGGGTTGGGATGCTCGAAATGAACTTCCTCCGGCGACCAGTTGGCGCCATAGCATTCCCGGAACACGTTCAGGAACATGCCCAGCGACAGCTCCGCATCCTGCCGGCGTTCCAGGATATCCGGCGCCCTGATCTGGTATTCCAGCCGCATCAGCCCGTCATCGTCGCGCACCAGGCGCAGCATCGACGAGGCCTGGTGGAAGCTGAACAACCCGACCATATTTTCCAGCGCACTGCCCAGGGTGGGCGAGGACACCGCCGCATAGCCCCATAGGCCAAGGTCGCGCGGCTGGAACTGGTTGCCGAACCACAGGCCGAAATTGTCATTGCCAGTCAGCCGCGAGGCTTCCTCGAACAGATTGCAGAAGGCGCTCAGTTTCAGCTTCAGCGTGGGCGAGCCCGCCATGCTGGGCGCGATGCCGGCATGGCCGAAGATCCGGTCGACGTCGCCGCGCAGGAGCTCGATGTAGTCGACGATTCCCGTAGCGGCCGAAGCCAGTACGATTGGTGCGGTTCTTTCGCTGCCCTTGTCGGGGCTGGCCCAGTCCCGCCTTGTTGCGATGGGCCCCATATCCCTGTCCGCCTGTAATAATTTCGCTTCAATATTTCCGGCGTACAGGATGATTGCACAGGTATTCGCGTAGAATCAAGCGGCGCGAATCGGGCCAGGCTATCCGAAGTCGGAAAGGTATGCCTCGCAGAGCGGAACCGTCTCGCGGGTAAAGGACACTCCCATCGACTGCGCTAGCTCGGTTTCGGAGTGCGATCCGATCCAGGCGACCAGCAACAGGCGGCGCAGCATGACGAAAGTCTGGATTTCCGACTCGTCCTCGGCCGCCAGATCACGGACCTTGCGGTACCCCCTGACCCAGGCGGCCAGCAGGGCCGGGACCTCCGGCTTTTCCTCGAAAAACGAAACGGTGGTGGCGCAATCATAGAGCAGCCAGCTGAAGCCGCAATCGTCGAAATCAATGACCTTGGTCACGTCGCCGTCGATCAGCAGATTGGCCAGCCGCATGTCGCAATGGATCAGGCCGAACCGTTCCGGCCCCTTTCCGAACCACTCCAGCCGGCGGCCGATGAGCGCGACCGTATCGGCGAACAGCGCCTCGATCTCCGGTGTCATCCCCATGCCGTCGCGCCAGCTACCCCAATGGGGCTTCGACCCCACGCTGGTTTCGAAGTCCCAGGTGAGGCGTTCGAAATAGTCCGGTTTCTTCCAGCCGCGGACATGCTCATGCATGCGGGCGGTGGTTTCGCCCAAGATCTCGAACCATTCCTGCAGGTCGTGCACCTCCTCGGACGGCTCGTCGCCGGTTTCCCAGTCCGACATGACCACATGGCGTGGGCGCGGCAAAAAAGGGTGCGAGACCGACTGGATGATCTCGCCGTCCTTGCCCGGCACGGCGACCGGCGTGATGACCGCGCCATCGGCGCGCAGCGCCGTCATCCAGGCCAGTTCCGAAGCAATGGCCTTGCGCGAATGATAGCCCTCGCGATGGACGCGCAGGGCCCAGCGGCGGCCATCCGGACTGTCTACGCGATAGGTGGCGTTTTCCGACAGGTTGATCATTTCCACGCTGCATCCGGCCGGCAGGTCATAACGATCCAGCGCGATTTCCGCCAGCGCGAGCAGACGTTTCAACTGCTCCTCATGGGGAAGCGCGTCGAAGTCCATGATGGTTCCTCCCACCTTCAAGGAATGATCCAGCGTAAAACGCCTTCCCCGCCATCTCTTGACAGCAAGGCGGGTACATTTGACAGCCAGCCGCACATGCCCGGGTCTCTGTTAAATTTGCGCCCTTTCATGTCAAACGCGGCGCGGCGGAACCGGCTATCATGGCATAATTGAAAGAGGTGCCGCGTGAGCGAAGAAAAGCTCGATTTTCTGGCCAGATCGAAAGAATACTGGAACCCGGGCAAGACCCAAGCCTGGCAGGATATGGGTGTCGATCTGGTAATCGACCGCCGCGAGGGCTATTACCTTTACGACATGGACGGCCAGCGGCTGATCGATGTCCATCTGAACGGCGGCACCTACAATATCGGCCACCGGCACCCGGAACTGGTCGAGGTGTTGAACCAGGCGACCGCCAAATTCGACATGGGTAATCATCATTTCCCCTCGATGGCGCGCACCGCCCTGGCCGAGGTGCTGGCCGCCTGCACCCCGGGCGACCTGCAATACACCATGTACGGCTCGGGCGGCGGCGAGGCCATCGACATCGCCATCAAGACTGCGCGCAATGCCATGCGCAAGCGCAAGATCGTCTCGATTGTCAAGGCCTATCACGGCCATACCGGCCTGGCGGTCAAGACTGGCGACGAGCGATTCTCCAAGCTCTTCCTGTCGGAGGATACGGCCGGCGAATTCGTCCAGGTGCCGTTCAACGACCTGAACGCGATGGAGGATGCGCTAAAAGGACGCGACGTCGCCGCCGTCATCATGGAAACCATCCCCGCGACTTATGGGTTCCCGATGCCGAAGGAAGGCTATCTGCCCGGCGTCAAGAAGCTGTGCGAGCGCTATGACGCGCTTTACATCGCCGACGAGGTGCAGACCGGCCTCATGCGCTGCGGCGACCTGTGGGCGATCACCCGCTACGGCGTCGAACCGGACCTTCTGGTGACCGGCAAGGGCATCTCCGGCGGTATGTATCCGATCGCCTGCGTGGTCGTCTCGAAACATCATGCCGGCTGGCTGAAGGAGGACGGTTTCGGCCATATGTCCACCATGGGCGGCGCCGAGCTGGGCTGCATTGTCGCCATGAAGGTGCTGGAGATCGTGCAGCGTCCCGAGGTGATCTCGATGGTGCGCTACATCTCCAACTTCATCCGCGCCGGCCTCGACCAGATCATGGCGCTTTACCCCGACTTCTTTACTGGAATTCGCCAGCACGGCGTCGTCATGGGGCTGGAATTCAACCATCCCGAGGGCGCCAAGCCGGTGATGAAGCATCTATACCGCAACGGCGTCTGGGCAATCTTCTCGACCCTCGACCCGCGCGTCCTGCAGTTCAAGCCGGGCGTGCTGATGACCCAGGCGATGTGTGAGGACCTGATCCGCCGTGTCGAGGTGGCGATCGGCGAGGCCCGGCGCGAGGTGATGGGGTCGGGATCGCGGAGGAGCCGGTAGATGGAGACCTTCGTCCGCCGCCTGATCGATATCGGCCAGTCCGCAGCCGCCATGCGCGCGCGCGCGGACCTGGTGCTGGAGCGAGCCCGCTGGGCCGCCGAGGTATTCCACCGCTACGACCGCGAAAAGACCATGGACATCGCCGACGCCACGGCGCGGGCCGCCTTCGACAAGGCCGGCGAATATGCTGAATGGGCGGTCCGCGAGACCGGTTTCGGGGTAGTCGCGCACAAGAAGCTCAAGAACGAGCTGTCCAGCATACCGCTGGTAGACCATTACCGGAACGAGGACTTTGTCACGCCGCGGGTGGACGGCGCCGCGCGTATCGTCGAAATCCCACGCCCGGCCGGCGTGATCTTTGCCCTCGTGCCCTCGACCAATCCGGTTTCCACGATCTATTTCAAGATTTTGTCCGCCCTGATGACGCGCAACGCCATCGTCATCAGCCCCCATCCGGCGGCGCGGGAATGCTGCGTCGATGCGGTGCGGACCCTGGCCCGCGCGGCGGAGGAGGCGGGCGCGCCGGAGGCGGTCATCCAGGTGATCGAGCAGCCGACGATCCCGCTGATCGACGAATTCATGCGCTCGGAAAAGACCGACGTAATCCTGGCGACCGGCGGCACGGCGATGGTGCGCGCCGCCTATTCATCGTCCAATCCGGCGATCGGCGTCGGCCCCGGCAATGCGCCGGTCTTCGTCGACGAAACCGCCGACCCGCGTGAGACCGCGCGCCATATCGTCGACAGCAAATCCTTCGACAATTCGGTGCTTTGCACCAACGAATCGGTGCTGATCACGGTCGAATCCGCGGCCGCTGCGCTGACCCGCGAGCTGCGCAAGGCCGGCTGCCATATCTGCAGCGACGAGGAAACCCTGGCGCTGCGCCGCTACCTGTTCCACGAGCGCGGCTTCAATGTCGAGGCGCTGGGCCGCGATGCGTCTTGGATCGCCGAGCAGGCCGGCGTCAAGGTCCCGGGCAAGACGAGCGTACTGGTGACTCCCATCAGCCTAATCGGCGTGGACGAGGTTCTGTCGCGCGAGAAGCTCTGCCCGGTGCTCGGCCTGTATGTGGCGAAGAGCCGGGCCCAGGCCATGATGCAGGCCCGTGCGCTGCTGCGCTTTTCCGGGGCCGGCCATTCGGCGGCGATCCACAGCAACGATACCCGCTCGATCATGGACTATGCCGCCATGGTCGAGGTCTACCGCGTCGTGGTCAATGCGCCCTGCAGCCAGGGCGCGGCGGGTTTCGCCACCAATCTCGCGCCGACCTTCACCATTGGCACGGGTTTCTTCGGCCGCTCGTCGGTGGGCGAGAATATCGGACCGCGCCACCTGGTGAACTGGACCCGCATCGCCTACCACAAGGAAAGCGACGTCACGCTGGACGCCATCGCGCATACGGCGCTCCGCCATCCCGGCCCGCTGCCGGAGGCGCCGTCGGACGGCGTGCCGGGCCGTTCGGCCGCCGATCTCCGGCCGGCGCCATCGGGCGAGGACCAGCGCAACGAACTGCGCGAAGAAATCCGGCGCATCATCGCCGAAGAACTGCGTGCGGCGCTGAAGGGCTAGGCGATGGCGGAATTGCGCTCGTTCATCTTCCTTGACCAGCTGCAGCCGCAGACTCTGTGCTATATGGGCACATGGATGCGCGGGTCGCTGCCGCGCGCCCGCTCGGCGGCGCAGATCGTCGAGGTTGCGCCGGGGCTGGATATCGAGGCGCTGACCGATGTCGCGCTGAAGAACACCGAGGTGCAGGCTGGCATACTCGTCGTCGAACGCCAGTTCGGCTATCTGGAATTCCATTCCGAGTCGACCGCGACCGTCAAAAGTTCGGCGGCGGCCATCCTCGAGGCGCTGGACGCCAATGCGGGCGACGCCATGCGTCCGACCATCCTGTCTTCGAAGATCGTCACCCGCATCGACCACCAGCACGCCTTCCTGATCAACCGGAACAAGCTGGGATCCATGGTATTGGGCGGCGAATCGCTTTATGTGCTGGAAATGCAGCCGGCATCCTATGCAATCATCGCCAGCAACGAGGCCGAGAAGTCGGCGCGGGTCAAGGTCGTGGACTATCGGATGATCGGCGCTACGGGCCGGGTCTATCTGGCCGGCAAGGAGGCCGAAATCCAGAATGCCCGCGACACGGCCGAGGCGACTTTGCGTAATCTGGGTGCGGACTAGGATCGGGCGGCGATGATAGACGAAACGGTACGCAAACTGATCCGCGAAGTGCTGGCCGAGGAACTTCAGCGCGCCAGGGCCGGCGCGGCCGCGGTCGCCGGACCGCGGGTGGAGGCCGTCTCGATCGCCTCCGACGCGGATCTCGCGGCCTTCGTCGGCAAGCTGTTGAAGGCTGCGGCCGATCCGGCCGAGCGGCGCGACATAGAACAGGGCAGGGTGGTGTTCCGGCTGGCCGAGGGCGTGGGCGCGGCTAAGCTCCGGCCAGCGGCGCCGGCCGCCGCCCCGGCGGGCGATACGGCAAGGATGGATCGCGGCGTCGTTTCCGAACGAGGTGTCGATGCTCTGCCTCGGGGAATCCGGGTCCTGCAACTCGGCAAGGACGTTAAACTCACGCCGCTGGCCAGGGACAGGCTGCGCCAGCGCGGCATCAAAATCGAAAGGACGGGATGATGGTCAAGGGACGTGTCATCGGACGACTGTGGTCCACCAAGCGGATCGGCACCCTGCCTCAGGGGGCGCTGCTGGACGTGCAGATGGAAAACGGGTCGCATTTGGTCGCCTTCGATCCGCTCGGCTGTGGCAACGGCGAACTGGTGCTGATCACGCAGGGGTCGGTCGCGGCGGCCTATTTCGAAAATGTAAAGGCGCCGGTCGACGCCCTGATCGTTGGTTCGATCGACGAGCAGGGCTGAACGGGCCCACGGGTTTTCACTTATCGGGTTAGCGAGACAACAGGAGTAAGGAAAAATGTCCAATCAAGCTATCGGAATGATCGAAACCAAGGGCTTCGTGGCCGCTCTGGCTGCTGCCGACGCTATGGTCAAGGCCGCCAATGTCGAGATCGTGGGCCGCGAGGAAGTAGGCGACGGCTTGGTGTCGGTGGTGATTCGCGGCGATGTCGGCGCGGTGAAGGCGGCGACCGAGGCTGGTGCGGAAACCGCTGGCCAAGTGGGCGAGCTAGTGTCGGTGCATGTCATCCCGCGCCCCCACGTCGATCTTGCCAAGCATTTCAAATCCGCCTCTTCCAAGTAACCTGCCACGGGCCCTCACGGCCCGTCGGCGCCGACAGGGCGGCCTCCGGTTCTGCCGGAAGGCCGCGGGACTGGCATGACCGAACTGCGCGTCTACCTGCCTATCGACGATCTGCAGCCGCAATTTGCGGCCTATCTCGCCACGCCCATGCGGGCGCGCGGCTATCCGCCGTTCGAGGGCGACTGCAGCCTCATCGTCGAGGTCGCCCCGGCCCTGGCGATCCACCGCATCGCCGACCTTGCCCTGAAGGCGGCGCCCGAGCTTGAGCCGGGCCTGCTGTATACCGAACGGCAATTCGGCCTGATGGAACTGCATGCCGGGGACCGGAGCCGGCTGGAGGCAGCCGGCAAGGCGATCCTGAAGGGCATCGGTGGTAAACCAGCCGACCAGCTGAAACCGGAAACCCTGTTCACCGATATCATCGAGAATATCTCGGACCAGCATGCGATCATATTGAACCGCACCCGCGAGGCCTCGATGATCCTGCCCGGCCAGTCGCTTCTGCTTTATGAGCTTTCCCCGGCCCTGTTCGCGGCGATTGCCGCCAATGAGGCCGAGAAGGTGGCCCCGAATGCGACCTTGGTGGATGTGCAGATGATCGGCGCCTCCGGTCGTATCTCGCTGGCCGGGGAAACCGCCGACCTGAAAGTTGCGCAGAAACGAATCGCCGAAGTGCTGAAGGGCGTGAAGGGACGTTGAGCAAAGAGAAAGCTGTACGTGGCGTCGTGCCGGAATGTTCGACTAGACGGCCGCAAACGTGGCGCTGCCAGATGCCATGCTCCCAGCGACGCACTTGGCCACAGACCGACATACGAATGCTGTTAGGGGAACTTGGCGTGGAAGAAAGCGAATTAGGACATTGGCGGCGATTGCAGGACACAAACAAGACACAGCGTTGCACAGTCTTTCTGATTTATCAGCCTGATCTAATCGGTCCATCTGTTATGAGAGAGTCTGGCGTTTGTGCCAGTCCTGTTTCGGCGGCTGAAGCTTAGCGTAGGCCGACGGACCAGGACTGGGCAAGATGGTTTCCGGCGCGGGCGGTCGATAGCCCAACGCGCTATGCGGTCGAATAATCGGGCTAGCCATCTCCTAAGTGTCCCGAGCGGTTATGAAGTTTAGAAAACTGCGACTTTGAGCCATATCCCCTGCGTTGGACATTCCCGGTGTATCCGGGAAAATCCCTGCGCGATTACACACAAATTACACAAAGCATGCTTAGTTCCAGCTGCCAGGAATGGGGGCGTGCCCATTCAATGGGTCCCATACGTACGTAATTCCGGTCTACCTCGTCTGCCCAGAATTTCCGCTTTCGAGCGCTAAGCGGACACTTGAGCCTGCCCGCGATAGAGTCCGCTTCTAGCCAAAAGGAGACATTCGCGCCAGCATAGCCGGCAAATCACTGAGGCTTGAAAGCCACAAAAACAGCACTATATCCAAGTGCGTTAAACATACGCCGCTATACCATCGTATTAAAATGAGTGGCGAAATCGATATTTAAGGTATACACAATGCAACTTTGCGCACCAAGTAAACGGCTATCAGAAGACAACCCGCAACGTTCGATTCCTTGCTCATTGTGATCTGTGCGCGGCATGGCGTTTTGCGACGTCCTCGACGATAGCGAGATGCCGCAGGTAGTGTCGATTTT
>JBFFGY010000035.1:0-11410 GCA_041557215.1 Alphaproteobacteria bacterium | reverse complement strand
GCGATTGCTCGGTCGGATAGAGCCAGTCGGTATCGAAGCTGACCACGCAGAAGCGCGCGGTGATGCCATCGAAGGCATCGGCCAGGCGCCCGCCATGGTCCTCGGCCAGATCGAAATAGCTCATCGCGCGGGTGATATAGAGATAGGAGTTGGCGTCGAACCGCTCGACGAAGGTGATTCCCTGGTGGCGCAGATAGCTTTCCACCTGGAAATCCGCGTCGAATCCGAAGGTCAACGTCTTCCTGTCCTGCAGGTTGCGCCCGAATTTGCGGTGCAGCGCAGTCTCCGACAGATAGGTGATATGCGCCGCCATGCGCGCGACCGCCAGTCCACGATGCGGCTTGCTGCCGTGCGACAGGTAATCGCCGCCATGCCAATCGGGGTCGGCCATGATCGCCTGTCGGCCGACCTCGTGGAAAGCGATGTTCTGCGCGGAATGACGCGCCGCACCGGCAATGGGCACCGCGGCGAACACCTTTTCCGGATAGCGCGCGGCCCAATCGAGCACCTGCATCGCCCCCATCGAGCCACCGATGACGGCGAAAAGTTGCTCGATGCCCAGATGATCAATCAGAAGTTTCTGCGCCCGCACCATGTCGCCAATGGTGATGACGGGGAAGTTCAGGCCCCAGGGTTTTCCCGTGGACGGGTCGATTTCTTTCGGGCCCAGAGTGCCGAGGCATCCGCCCAGCACATTGGCGCAAATGATGAAATAGCGATCCGTGTCCAGCGACTTGCCGGGGCCGACCATAGCATCCCACCAGCCGGACTTGCCGGTGATCGGATGGGTCTCGGCAACGTAATGGTCGCCGGTCAGGGCATGACAGACGAGGATTGCGTTCGATCTGTCGACGTTCAGTTCGCCATAGGTCTGATAGGCGAGCGGAAACGGTCCGATCTCGACACCGCAGTCGAGGCGGAGCTTCCGGTCGGTACCTAGCTCGATGTGATGGCCCGGTAGCGATATGTTCTCGGTCGCCGACATGGCCGAATAGCTAAGGTTGATGCGATGGCACGTCAATCTTTTCTTCAAGGCGGGGGCTTTGCGGCAATTGCTGACAGCGCCCTGGCAAACTGGTATAGCGCTGTCTTCCGGCAAGTATACAAACGGATTTCATTGCGAAACATGGAACAGACCAAGCCCAATCTCGAAGATTTGCGCCGCGAAATCGATGAGATCGACAACAGACTGCATGAATTGATCATGCGCCGTGCCGAGATCGTCCAGCAGGTCGCGGTGGCCAAGGGGCCGCAAGCGGATTCCGCCATGCGGACGGGGCGTGAGGCGGTGATTTTGCGGCGCCTGGCGGCGCAGCACCGTGGCCCTTTCGAGCGTGGTTCCTTATTGCGTATCTGGCGGGAACTGATCGCCTCGCTAACGGCGATGCAGGGCCCATACAGCGTCGCGGTCTTTTCCGACGATTCAGATGGGCTGTGGGATCTCACGCGGGATCATTTCGGCAGCTACACCAACCTTTCCGCTTGTGCCACCCGACGCGAGGTCGTGGCGGGCGTGGCTGGTGGAACCTGGACCCACGGCGTGTTGCCCTATCCCGCGGACGAGGGCGACCGCCCATGGTGGGCCAGCCTGTGGTCGGCGGATGCGCCGCGCGTGGTTCTGCGAATGCCCTTCGCCGAGCCGGGCAATGCGCGCGGCAGAGGAATCGATGCGCTGGTTATCGCCCGGGTTCCGCCTGAAGAAAGCGGCAATGACCGCAGCCTTCTGTTGATGGAAATGTCGGCAGAGGTCCGTCGGCCGGTAATCGGCGAAATGCTGGCGGCAGTCGGCATCGAGGGTGAAATCGTCTGCGTGGCGGCCGATGGGTCGTGCCAGTATCTCGCCGAGGCCGCCGGCTTCCTGGAAGACCAGGATGCCCGTCTGGCCGAGCTGGCGAATCAAGACAATGTCGAGCGGGTTCGCGTGATTGGCGCATACCCGACGCCCATCGACGGAAAATCCTGAAGGAAGGGTACTCCAATGACGACACCGACTCCGCGTCCGGGCATCATGGACATCGCCCCCTATGTCGGCGGCATCCACGAGGTGGAGGGCGTCGACAAGGTAATCGTACTGTCCGCCAACGAGAACCCGCTGGGGCCCAGCGAGAAAGCGAAAGAGGCCTATGCCGCGATGGCGGACGAGTTGCACCGCTATCCCGAAGGCGGCGCGGTCGCCCTGCGCAATGCGATCGGCGAGAGGTTTGACATCAATCCGGATCAGATCGTCTGCGGTGCCGGCTCCGACGAGCTGATCTCCCTGCTGATCAAGGCCTATGCGGGGCCCGGCGACGAAGTCCTGTACAGCCAGCATGGCTTCCTGATGTATGCGATTTCCGCAAAGGCTGCCGGCGCGACCCCGGTCACCGCGCCCGAAAAGAACCTGACGGCCGATGTCGATGCATTGTTGGACAAGGTAACGGAAAACACGAAAATGCTTTTCCTGGCCAACCCCAACAACCCGACGGGCACCTATCTGCCGGAAGCCGCAATGCGGCGTCTGCGCGAAAATCTGCGCGACGATGTGTTGCTGGTGATCGACGCCGCCTATGCCGAATATGTGATGGCGGCGGACTATGATGCCGGCGAAGGGCTGGTGGCCGATTACGACAACGTCATCATGCTGCGAACCTTTTCCAAGATATTCGGACTGGCCTCCCAGCGGCTTGGCTGGGCCTACGGGCCGCCGGCGATCGTCGATGTGCTGAACCGGGTACGCGGACCGTTCAATGTGACGGCTTCGGCGCAGGCCGCGGGCATCGCCGCGGTGCAGGATCGAGAGCATGTCGAGGCAAGCCGCACCCATAACGAACGCTGGCTGGCCTGGCTGGCCCAGCAGCTTGGCGGTCTGGGCATCGAGGTTCCGCCCTCGGCCGGTAATTTCATCCTGGCGCGCTTTCCCGACAAGGCGCAGGCAGATGCTGCCTACGGATTCCTGTTGTCGCGCGGCATCATCGCGCGGCTGATGGGCGGCTACGGTCTGCCGGAATCGATTCGCATCACGGTAGGGCTGGAAGACGAAAACCGCGCCCTCGTTGATGCACTGGCCGAACATTTGGGGGGGTCATGAGCGAGCGCTTGTTCGAAAGAGTTGCGCTGATCGGCCTCGGCCTGGAAGGTTCGTCGCTCGCCTGGGTGATGAAGCGCGAGAATATGGTGGATCATATCGCCGGTTGTGCCCGGACTCAGGCCACGCTGGACAAGGCCATGGAGTTGGGGTTCGTCGACAGTGTCTACCAGAACCCCGCGGAGGCCGTGGCTGATGCCGATCTCGTGGTGCTCTGCACCCCCGTCAGCACATTCGGGGATCTTGCGGCCAAATTCGGGCCCGCGTTGAAGCGTGGCTGCATCGTCACGGATGTGGGCTCGGTGAAACGAGCGGTGATCCGCGATGTCGGTCCACATATTCCGGACGGCGTTCATTTCGTGCCCGGCCATCCGATCGCAGGCACCGAACATTCCGGCCCCGAGTCGGGCTTTGCCGAGATGTTCGAGCATCGCTACGTCATCCTGACCCCGCCGCCCGGCGCCGACCGTGAGGCGGTGGACAAGGTTGCGGAACTGTGGCGCCGAGCCGGCAGCATGGTCGACATCATGGACGCCAACCACCATGATCGGGTGCTGGCCATCACCTCGCACCTGCCGCATCTAATCGCCTACACAATCGTCGGCACGGCTTCCGACCTGGAAAGCCAGTTACGCCGCGAGGATGCGGAAAATGGCGACTTGGTGGAAACCCGCGAGGTCATCAAATATTCCGCTGGCGGCTTCCGCGATTTCACCCGTATCGCCGGATCCGACCCGATCATGTGGCGCGACGTGTTCCTGAACAATCGTGAGGCGGTGCTGGAAATGCTGGGCCGGTTTTCCGAAGATCTGACCGCTTTACAGCGTGCGATCCGTTGGGGCGAGGGGGCCTCGCTGGAAGACTGGTTCCGACGCACGCGCGAAGTTCGGCGTGGTGTCGTCGAGATGGGCCAGGCCGGCCGGTTTATCGCTACCGAGGCCGAGGAAGACGAAGCCGGGAAAGGCGACGGCTGAATCGCAACATGAAAGACCGCCCGTCCCCGGAAAATGTCGCTCAACGCAAGAAGGCGTTTTTCGATTCCTTGCGGATCGAGTCGGATATTTGGGTTTTTGGCTACGGGTCGCTTATGTGGAACCCGGGCTTCGACCATGAAGAGGCCCGCCCGGCGCTGCTCCATGGCTGGCATCGGGCCTTCTGCGTCTATTCCCACCGTTATCGCGGTACGCCAGAATGCCCCGGCCTGGTTTTGGGGTTGGACCGGGGCGGCTCCTGCCGGGGAATGGCTTACCGGGTAGCGCAGCCCCGGGCGCTCGATGCCCTGGATTATTTATGGGACAGGGAGATGTTGAACGGGGTTTACACGCCGCGCATCCTCAACCCCGCCACGGATGGCGGGCGCGTGCCCTGTCATGCTTTCACGGTGGATCGGCGCCACTACCAGTATGCCGGCGGCCTCGATGAGGTCGAAATGGTCCGGCTGATCCGCCAGGGTATTGGTTTGGGTGGTCACAATCGCGACTATCTTGCCAATACGGTCCGCCATCTCGATGAACTCGGTATCGGCGACGGGCCGCTGCACCGGCTTATGGCGCTTGTCGAGGCTGGGCAGGGGTAACGGGGCGGGCCGGCTGCAGGCCGCGCACGGAATTGCCCAACCACAGCGCATCCGCCTCTTCCAGGTCCTTAGGATAAAGAACGCGCTCCTCTATCTGCCCGCCGGCCTCCAGCAGTTCGCGCCGCAGCGTTCCGTCCAGCAGGCCGCATGACACGGGCGGCGTCAGCAGCCAACCATCCTTTTCCAGGAAAATATTGCAGTAGCTGCCCTCGGTCAGTTCGCCGCGCTCATTGACGAAGAGCACCTCGTCGCAGCCGGTCTCTTGCGCCAGCCGGCTCCGCTCCTCGTCCAGAACCTCGCGGCGGGTCGTCTTGTGGTAACGGTGGCGGTCGCCGCTGTCGATCGAATGGTCGGAAACGACATAGGTCACCGTTGCGGGCGGGTCGGGCAAGGCGATGGGCGTTGTGGCCACCGTCGCGGCGCCGTCCTGGTCCAGCAACAACCGTACGCGCTGCCGGCCACGCAGCCCACGAACCGCTTCCGCCAGACGGATGCGGACCGTCGCATTGTCGCAGGGAATACCGAAGAAACGGGCTGAATTTTCAAGCCGCTCCATATGCCGTTCCAACAGATAAAACCCGTCGAAATCCGACCAGCGCATGGTTTCAATCAGTTGGAAACTCTCATGCGGCGTGGTCAGGAATCGAGCCTTCAGGAGGCATTCCTCATATTCCGCCGCCGGGTCGGAATCGTTGACGATCCCGCTGCCGATACCCATTTCGCCGGCCCCGCCGGCATCCACATACAAGGTGCGGATCGCCACGTTGAACCGCAGGTCGCCATTAGGCGCGACCATGCCGACCGACCCGCAATATGGGCCGCGCGGGCCAACCTCCAGTTCACGGATGATCTCCATGGCGCGAATTTTCGGCGCGCCGGTTACCGAACCGCAAGGGAACAACCCGCTCACCACCTCCCTGAAACCCGCCCCCGGCCGTAGCCGGGCCGTCACCGTCGAGGTCATCTGATGCACCGTCGGATAGGTCTCGACAGTGAACAGGTCCGGCACATGGACGCTACCGGTCAGGGCGATTCGCGACAGGTCGTTGCGCAAGAGGTCTGTGATCATCAGGTTCTCGGCCTGCGATTTCTCGTCCGCCCGCAGCCAGGCCGCGATTTCGGCATCCTCTGCCGGTGTGGTGCCGCGCTTCGCCGTGCCTTTCATGGGCCGCGCGGTCGCATGGCCGTTGCGGATATCGACGAAAAGTTCCGGCGACAGGGACAGGAGATGCCAGCCCGGCCCCTGCATCAAGGCGCCATAAGCCACGGGTTGGCGTCGCCGCAGCTCCCGATAAAGCGAGACCGGATCGCCGGCCAGACGGAACCGGTGATGGAAGGTGTAGTTGATCTGGTAGACGTCGCCCGCCGCGATGTAGTCGCGTACCCGCCCGATGGCTTCGAGATAGGGCTCGCGCTGCACTGTCTGGCCCAGCATATCCACCTGATAGGCCTTTCCGTCACTCGCGGCGTCCAGAAAGCCTTCGATCCCTTCGCGGTCGAGCCGCAGCGGTTCGCCGAACAGGCCCATCCAAATAAATGGTTGCCGCCGGTCGCTTGGTAGCAGCGGCGTCAGTTTGGGCTCCAGCAGATAGCCAAGCTCGTAGGCCAGGAAGCCTGCGGCATAGAGGCCTTCGCGGCCGGCGGCGGCGACCCGGCCGAGCGCCTGTTCCACGCCGCCGGGGTCGTCGCAGGCAACGATTTCGACCGGGTTCTCGAACAGCCAGCCATTGCCGCCGGGCGACAGGCTGTCGTCGATCAGAACGAAGGGTTTTGTTGTCATTCCCGACTACATTTGCTGGACGCCCTCTCGGACGCCCAGGATCGCGCGCGCGATGGATTCCAGGTCGACGAAGAACCAGGACGCCGCGACAAGGATGAGCACCATGATCGCATAGACATGCCAGGGCAGCGGTAAAGGCTTTTCCATGCCGCAGGCCGGGCATTCGTCCACATAGCCCTTCAGCGGCGCCTTGCAGCGCGGGCAATGTGCTTCTTTCTTCATGTGCATTTTGAATAGCCGCAGGACAGGCAGAGGTCGCAGCCCTCGCGCCGCACCAGGCCAGGCTGGCTGCATTTCGGGCAGAACCTTGCGGGTGTCTCGCCGACGGCTTCCTTCAGATTGGCCTGTTTCTCCTGCTCTGGCTGCGGGATGAAACCGATATCGATCATATGTTGCTCGATGACCTCGCCGAGCGCCGCCAGCAGGGACGGCACGTAACGACCCTCCATCCAGTAACCGCCGCGCGGGTCGAAGATGCTTTTAAGCTCGCGTACAACGAAGGTGACGTCGCCGCCGCGCCGGAACACCGCGCTGATCATGCGGGTCAGCGCCACCGTCCAGGCGTAATGCTCCAGATTGGCCGAATTGATAAAGACTTCGAAGGGCCGCCGCCGACCGTCCTGGATAATATCGTTTACCGTAAGGTAGAAGGCATGGTCGCTCTCCGGCCAGCGCAGTTTGTAGGTTTTTCCGACCAGCGCTTCCGGCCGTTCCAGCGGCTGGGTCATATAGACGATATCGGATGCGGATTCATGCTCGTCCGTTTTCGCGGGGACGGGGCGTTCTCCCTTCTGGTCGGCGGTGAGTACCGCGCCGGTGACGACATTCGGGCGATAGGTCGTACAGCCTTTGCAGCCCATCTCGTAGGCCTTCAGATAGACATCCTTGAATTCCTCGAAGGGGATGTCGTCCGGCAAATTGACGGTCTTGGAAATCGAACTGTCGATATATTTCTGGACGGCCGCCTGCATGACGATATGGGCATCCGGCGCAAGGTCGTGCGAATCGACGAAATAGTCCGGCAGTTCGGACCCCTCGCCATGCTCCGCCCACCATGCCGCCGCGGCGTAATCGATGACCTCCTGGTCCTGCCGGCTGCCGTCCGGCATCAGCAATGCCCGGGTGAAGCGGTAGCTGAATACCGGCTCGATACCCGAAGATACGTTGTCGGCCAGCAGCGAGATCGTTCCCGTCGGCGCGATCGATGTCACCAGCGCATTGCGGATGCCATACGCCGTGATCGCCTCCCGAATATCGACCGGCAGGGACGCAACATTGGCGCCGGAAAGGTACTTGTCGCGGTCGAACAGGGGGAATGGACCCTTTTCCTTCGCCAGATCGATGGATGCCCGATAGGCCGCGTTGCGGAAGGCAGCCATCCAGGTCTCGGTCAAGGCCACGGCTTCGGCCCCGCCATAGGCGGCGCGGCACATGATCAGCGCGTCGCCCAGCCCTGTGACCCCCAGCCCTATTCGCCGCTTGTTCATCGCCTCCTGTCGCTGCTCTTCCAGCGGGAAGCGCGATACCTCGATCGCGTTGTCCAGCATCCGGACCGCCGTCGAAATCAGGCGCTCCATTGTATCGACGTCCAGCCGCGCCTTCGCCGTGAACGGGTTGCGCACCAGCCGGGCCAGATTTATCGAGCCAAGCAGACAGGCCCCGTAGGGCGGCAACGGCTGCTCTCCACATGGATTTGTGGCGTATATTTCTTCAAGATAATTGAGATTATTAAACTGATTTATGCGATCTATGAAGATCACGCCGGGCTCGGCATATTCATAGGTCGCAGTCATGATTTCGTCCCAGAGATCCCGGGCGCGCAGACTGCTGAAGGTTTTGCCACCGAAGATCAGCGGCCATTCCCCGTCCTCGCGGACCGCCTTCATGAAGTCGTCGGTGACCAGCACCGACAGGTTGAACATACGCAGCCGGCCGGGTGCCGCCTTGGCGCGGACGAAGTCGCGGATATCCGGATGGTCGCAGCGCAGCGTGCCCATCATCGCGCCGCGCCGGTACCCCGCGCTCATGATGGTGCGGCACATGGCGTCCCAGACATCCATAAAGCTCAAGGGGCCTGAAGCGTCGGCGCCGACGCCGCGGACCGGCGCGCCGCGCGGCCGCAGGGTGGAAAAATCATAGCCGATACCGCCGCCCTGCTGCAGGGTCAGCGCGGCTTCTCTCAGATGCGCGAAGATACCGCCCATATCGTCCGGGATGCGGCCCATGACGAAACAGTTGAACAGCGTCACGTCGCGCCCAGTGCCGGCGCCGGCAAGGATGCGTCCGGCCGGCAGGAAGCGGAAATCTTCAAGCGCTTCGCGAAATGTCCCGGCCCAGTCGGAGGGGTTGGACTCGGACTCGGCCAGCGCCCCGGCAACCCGCTGCCATGTGTCCTCGATTGTCTCGTCCAGTGGCGTGCCGTCCGGCTCCTTGAGCCGGTATTTCATGTCCCAGACCTGCTGGGCGATGGGGCTGACGGTGGGCATCGCGTCTGTTCCTTCCGCCAAGCGGAATCGGTTCAGGATTCATAAACCCTGGGCCATGGCGGGTCAAACCCGCAGCAAGTCAGGAACCGGTGGCCTCGGCGGGGTTCGCAACCGCGGTTTCCAGTTCGATTCTGGGTAGGTGAGGGAACCGCTCCATGGCCTCCGCTTCCAGGCGCGCCGTCGCTGGCTCGATACGGTCTTCCAGCGCCTGCATGAAGGATTTCCGGTCCAGTCCCGGCTCGATCGGCTGCAGATACTCGATGGTGACGATGCCTGGATGCTTGCCCATCTGCCGCCGTGGCCAGAACAGGCCGGAATTCAGGGCGACAGGTACGACAGGCACATTGGCGCCCTTGTAAATCGCCGCGACACCCGGAAGGTAGGGCCTGACGGCGCCCGGCGGTGTTCTCGTGCCTTGGGGGAAGATCAGGATCGACTGGCCCCTCGCCACCGTATCGCCCGCCGCGGACGTTACCTTCTTCATCGAGGCCAGGCCCTTCGAGCGGTCGATCGGGATCATGCCAAGCCGCAGCAGAAACCAGCCCCAGATCGGCAGCCATATGAGTTCCCGCTTCAAAACGAAGACGCAGAATGGATGGGCGACGCTGAGCACCAGCGTATCGATGGCGGACTGATGCTTGGCGGCAAATATGACCGGGCCGTCGGGAATGTTCTCCTTGCCGCGCTCTTCCCAGCCGATTCCGATAACAAGCCGCGTCATGCCGAGAACCAGATGCAGCCATAGCTGTTTTACCCATACCACGACCCGGTACGGCATCAATAAGCCGGGAGCCGCCAGAAGGCTGAGCAGCATCGTGGTCAGCACGAAAAGAATATTGAAAGCGAGGGTTCGCAAGAACAGCATCAATTCAGTCTCCTTCGATACCGCGCAGCCAGTGGCGCGTGGCGGCGAGAAGGTATTTGTTATATTCGGCGATAACAAGGCTTGCCGTTCCCGGCCTGGCCCACCATTCGTGAACCATCACTCTCTCGGGGAAAACCGGGTGGGGGATGATTTCGACATTCGGGACGGTGGAACGGAATTCCAGCAGGCTGCGGGGCATATGGTAACTCGACGTGACCAGCCTTATCGAACCGATATCGTTGGCGCGGATCCAGACAGCGCTTTCGATGGCGTTGCTGACCGTGTCTTCCGCCATGTAACCCAGGGTCACGCAGCATTTCAGATCGCTCGGCGCAAGGCCCGCTACTTCCAGCAAATCTTCGAGTGCAATGCCTTTGTCGACCCCGGACACCAGCAGCTTGTCGGCCATTTTTGCCGACAACAACTCAAACCCCTTTTCCAGTCGAAGGCTGCCACCGGTCAGCACCACGATTGCATCGGTATGGCGTTCGGCATCCTCGACAGCGGCCGGCATGCGTTCAATGAACAGAATAAGCCCGGCGACCCAGATCAACAGCGCGATGCCGACAATTACAAAGGCGGTCATCGCTGAGCGGCGTTTTTCGTTTCTGTGCCTGAACATCGTCAACCCTGTTCCGTTTTCGGCCCCGCCAGGATCGTGCCGCGGATCAAACCATTCTCTTGAGGCTGCGCATCACCGTGCGGCGCGCAGTCGATTTGGCGATCAATGCGGTTACCGCAGGCAGGGACGCCAATACAACCCAGTGCCACGCCAACAACGCAACATCAGGCAGGATCGACTCGTCCACATGTGCCGTGGCCTGGCCGAGCGCCCACAGCGTCAGAGCGCCCATCGCGATTCCAATAATGCCGCCCCGCAGCCCTTGGGAAAGGGCGAAATTCTGAAATTGCCGGGCAATGTAGCCGTCCTCGGCACCGATCATATGCAGAACCTCGATGACGTCCTGATGGGCGGCCATGCCGCTGCGCGTGGCGAAAATCACAATCCCCACGGTTGCCAGGCCGACAAGCATGACGATAAAGCCGGCGACCAGTTCCAGGGCACCTATAAGGTCGGCCAGCTGTTCCTGCCAGACACCGTGATCGTCGAGGGCCGCGCCGGGGTCCGCATTGGACAGGATGGTCCTCAACTCATCCATGTTTGGGGGGTCGACCGTATCGAGGCGGACATCGATCAGGCGCGGTAGCGGCAGCGAATCCATCGCCGTCGTCCCGCCCAGCCAAGGCTCCAGCAAGGCCGCCATTTCTTCAAGCGGGATCGGGCGGGCGCCTGTAATTCCGTTTGTTTTCTCCAGTATACGGACGAGCTTGGCGACCCGGTCGTCCAACTGGCGGACGGATTCCCGTTCGCGCGGCAACACCTGCACCGTAACGGTGCCGCTCAAGCCGCCGCTCCATTGGCCCAGCACTTCCGACAATAGCAGAGAGCCTGCCAGCATCAGGCAGGCCAGATAGGTCATCAAGCCGATGATCCATGGCACCAGCCTTACCGACGCGCCACGCGACAGGGGAATATCCGACCGGCGACCGATCATGTTCGTCTCGCACGGCCAAACGGCTTTCTGGGGTCGCGGGGGTCGGCGGTGCTCCCGCCGCCATCGTCCGGTTCGCCGGCGTC
>JBFFGY010000034.1:0-11690 GCA_041557215.1 Alphaproteobacteria bacterium | reverse complement strand
TTCAACCGTCTGTTTCTGGAATTCCATTGTTTGTGCCTTCTTTAAACGGCAGGGATCACGCCCTCTATCATGGCGGGTTAATTATTGACGGACCCGATAAAGACAGAAACTATCAGACAGAAACGGACTGTACAAGAACTTTTTGTAGTGATAAGGTCCGACAGAAAATTTGAGAAGGTTCTAGATGATGGCAACAAGCCAAAACCGCAAAAAGACAGGTAGGCCGCCGCTCAAACCGGGAGAGAGGCGTTTACCCTCGATGAGTTTCCGCCCAACCCACGATTTGCGCAGCAGGCTGGAACAGGCATCCTCCGAATCGGGGAAATCCTTGAGTCAGGAGATCGAATATCGGCTGGAGCGGTCGTTTCTTACTGAGGGCGCAGACGAGAGGGTTATCGAGGCGGCGTTCGCGGACAAGACGACCTACAGGCTGATGGTGATGCTGGCGACTGCCAAGAGGCTGATTGAGGAAGAAACAGGTAAAACGACGTTTGAGGATTGGGATACGCTATATGCGTTCATGCAGGCGGCGGAAATGCTGGTCTATAACTTTGGACCCAAGCCCCCCGACGGATGGTGGGAAAGGCACGCGCCGCCAGAACCAAAGTTCAAGGCGACGGGATTAATGGCACCGTTGGAATACGACGACTCGTACCTGGAAAAATTGGAGAAATACGAGCCTCTCCCCGATCTTGGCGAACAAATCGCGGGTGCGATGATTGTTTCGGTGAGGAATAGGGCATCAAAATCATAGACGAAGGAATGATCCGATGGCGCTCAAATTCACCCGATTGACCCGCGCAAACATCCGCGCCCTCAAGCTTGGTCACAAGATTAGCGAGCATGGCATCACTGCCGAGCGGCTGGGCAACGGGGATGTACGGTGGAGCGTGAATTTCATGGTGCATGGTGAGCGTATTCATCGTGTCGTTGGGCTGGAAAGCGAGCGCCTCACCCGGACCCAGGCAGAGGAATACATCGGGGCTAAGCGCCAGGAGGCGAAGGACGGCCGATTGAGTCTGCCGCGAGGGCGCAAGACGGCCCTAAGTTTCAGGAATGCGGCGACCGAGTATATCGTCAACCTGAAAGCTGATCCGGACGGTAAAAAACATCGGCCGGAAGGAGGCTCAGATCAAGAATCACCTGACGCCCTTTTCAAGGATCAGAGGCTCGACAAGATTACCGATTTCACCATAGGCCAGTATAAGCGGAAACGGCTCGATGCCGGCGCCACCAATGCCACAGTCAACCGTGAACTCGCGACACTCAGGCACCTGTTCCGCAAGGCAGTGGAATGGAAATGGCTATGGCATCGATCGATCCCAACAATATCCATGCTCAAGGAAAGCGAGGGGCGCATTATCGCCCTGACGGACGCACAGTGCCAGACGCTGATGAACGCCGCTATTGCCGACGAGGACCCCGATTGCTGGTTGTTTGTCGCCTTCGGGCTCAATACCGCGATGCGCCATGGCGAGATACTGGCGGCGCGGTTCGATCAGGTGGATTTCGATAACCGTCGCCTATTCATCCCGGAGGCCAAGGCGGGGCAGCGCGTCCAGCCGCTCACAGCCGAACTTGTCTCGATCCTAGAAAAAGAGAGGGAGCAGAGGCGGGAAGAAGATCGGGACGGCTGGATATTCCCGTCGCCCAGACCGAACGCCACGAAGATCGGACACCGGCACCGGATGGACAAACCATTCCGCCGCGCTGTCACGGCGGCAGGGATGGACCCGGTGGCGGTAACGCCGCACGTAATGCGCCACACGGCAATCACGCGGCTGGTTCAGGCTGGGGTGGACTTGCCGACGATCCAGCACATCAGTGGCCACAAGACCCTTTCCATGGTGCAGCGTTACACCCACGTCCACGGAGACCACATCGACCGCGCGATGCAGCATATCGGCATGGGGATTCCGACCGACAAACAAATGGAAAATTTTGGCACGATTACACAGGAATTACACATTCAGCCCAAGCAGGCGGCCGCCGGCCAATCCCCGAGAGGTTCGCAATATGTTGATAATTCTGGCAAAAAAATGGTGCCCGGGGACAGATTCGAACTGCCGACACGGGGATTTTCAATCCCCTGCTCTACCAACTGAGCTACCCGGGCACTGGCGTCGCCGACGCAACGGAGGCCTTACATAATCAAAACGGCGCGCCCTGTCCAGCGTCTCGAAACCGGAAAATGCCCTCAATCGGTTTCATCCGTCTCCGGCGGCCATTCGTCGCCGTCGGGCGGATCCTCGGACGGGATCCGGTAGACGCCGCCCATCCATCGAGACAGGTCCACATCGGCGCAGCGCCTGGAACAGAAGGGCGAATATTTCTCCGCTTCCGGCTTGCCGCATACCGGGCAGGTTTTCTTGTTGGGCATCGCGCGTCACCCCTGCCGGAATTCGTAGCCGCCGCGTCCCAGCTCGGCCGATAACGTCAACGCCACACCCAGCCGCCTGTTGACCTCGGCGAGCGCCGGGGCCATCGGCCCTTCAAGTAGCTCAATGATTGCCGGGTCGGCGGCCAGCACGGTCTTCGCGCTCCAGGGGCGCCGCAGAGCCTCGCGCAGGGCTGCACATGCCTGGGCTTCCGGCAGCGGCCGGATGGCGCGGCGCGCCGTTCGGGCGAACAGGGCGGCCAGCGGCCGGCCGGCGCGCTGGCGCGTGATCTCCAGCAGCCCGCCCGGCGTCATGCCCAATACGTCGTGGCGCACCGGATCGTGGCGCATATCGCGGCGCAGCTGGTCCACCAGCTGCTTGCGGTGGGCCTTGTTCTTCATGCTGATGAAATCCACCAGGATCAGCCCGCCGATATTGCGCAGGCGAATCTGGCGCGCCGCCTCGGCGGCCGCGGCCTGGTTGGCATTGCGAATTGCGTTGTCCGATTTCATGCCGCCGCCGCTGCCGCCCATATTGACGTCGATCGCGGTCAGGGCCTCGGTCTCGTCGATCGCCAGGCTGGCGCCGCCGGGCATCTCGATGCGCCGCGACAGGGCCTGATCGAGCTGTTCCTCGACGCCCGTCTCCTCGAACAGCGGGATCTTGCCCTTGTAGAGATCCAGGGCGCCGGCAATATCGGGCATGCTTTGGTCCGCCATGGCCTTGGCGCTGGAAAAGGCCTTCGGGTCGTCCAGGACGACCGGGCCGCGCGCCTCGCGCAAAATGCGGTCCAGAAGCGAGGGCGCGGATTGCAGCAGCAGCGGCGGTTTCGATTTCGCCGCCTTCCCGGCAATCTCACCCCACTGCGCCATCAGCCTGTCCGTTTCAGCCTGCAATATGTCCTGGCTCATTCCCGCCGCCAGCCGGCCTGGCGCGATACCCGACTTTTCAGGCGCGATCTCTTCCAGCATGGCGGCCAGTTCCGACCTGTCGCCCTCCCATTTGCCGCGTGGCCAGTGGATGCCCGGGCGCGTCGCGTCCAGCGACAGATAGCGTCCCGCCAGGATCGGGTTGACCGTCAGAACCGCGCCCTTGCCGTCGCCGGCGGCGCGGACCACTTGGACGATCACCGCCTGGCCCTCGGTCACGTCCTTCGCCTTGCCCAGGAAGCCGGGCTGTGCGTCGCCGAACTCAACGAAGGCGGCGCCGATGCCCTTTTCCACGCGGGTCACCCGGCCGAGATGGATCGAGCCGACAATCTCGGCCTCACCCATGCGTTCAACCTGCATTTCGATCAGGCGGCCGTCGCCGTCCAGCAGGGCGGCGCGCGTCTCGCCGGGGGAAAACTCCATCAGCCAGGCATTGCTGTCGTTCATTCGCCTATCCCCGCGCTGCGCAGCAGTTGCGCCGTCTCGTACAGCGGCAACCCCACCACGTTGGACCAGGAGCCCTCGATCCAGGGGATGAGCGCCGCCGCCCGGCCCTGGATGGCATAGCCGCCGGCCTTTCCGTCCCATTCGCCGCTGTCGATATAGGCGTTAATCTCGGCTTTCTCCAACCGCTTGAATTTCACGGAACTGGTAACCAGCCGGCGCCAGACATGGCCGTCGGCGCCGATTACGGTCAGGCCGCCGATGACTTTATGACGCCGCCCCGACAGCATCGACAGGCAATGCCGCGCGGTTTCCGCGTCCTCTGCCTTGGGCAGTATACGGCGGCCCAGCGCCACCACGGTATCGGCGGCCAGGATTGCCGCGTCCGCATGGCGCCTCCGTACCGCCTGGGCCTTTTCGTCGGCCAGCCGTGCCGCATGGTCCCGCGGCAGTTCGTTCCTGACTGGCGTTTCGTCTATATCCGCGGGATCCACCAGGTCCGGTGCGATGCCGATCTGCGCCAGCAGGTCCAGCCGCCTGGGCGAGGCGGAGGCTAGTACGAAACGCGGTCGCTGGGTTCTGGTCATTCCATAATCCGGTCATATGCCGAACTGTTTCGTCGGCGGGCCTGTTGTGACGCCGTGGGCAGCGCCGGTCAAGTGCCCGGATCTACCATTTTTGTATACAACCATGCCGGCTCAAATTCATTCGCCAACGAAATTAATTTTTTTGAATCAAACGCTTGACATCAGTTCCGATCGGTACGATCTTTGTTCTGTAAGGTCGGACGATTTGTGCTCCTTAGGACGTGCCCCCAACGGAGCGACCGGATGAACCCCTCCGTCCGGTACCGCGAGACCCGCAAGGCGAAAGCGACAGGTCGGCCGAGCCCGAGACAGCCGGATGATCGGGTGTTTTGGGACCTTTCTTCATGTACCTCCGAGGATGGCCGGCTCGCAAGAGCCGGTCATTCTTTTGTGGGCAAAGCTCTGCCCAGCGGAAACCGGTTCGTTGCCTGAACTCTGATCACACGCTGGCCAGGCCACCTTCGACGGGGAAGCGGTCCAGGATGCGTTGCATCAACTGGTCGCGGACCTGGCGATAGGCATCCAGGCGCATTTCCCTATTTCCTTCGACGATCGAGGGATCGAAGGTGTGCCAGAATTCCACCTCGCAGGCCATGGTTCGGGTCATCTCGACGGCGCTATGCTGGGCCTCGGGCGACAGGGTGATGATCACGTCGAACGAGCCGTCCTCCAGATCGTCGAAAGTCTTGATCTCGTGGCCTTCGATGGAGATGCCCATTTCGTCCATCACCTCGACGGCGAAGGGGTACAGTTCGCCCGCGCGCACACCCACGGAATCGACGAAGATACGCCGTCCATGAAGATGCCTCATGATCGCCTCGGCCATCGGCGAACGCAGCGCGTTCATGGTGCAGGCGAAAAGAACGGCTCCGGGAAGGTCGCTCAATTCCCTATCCACGAATATGGAGGACGCAGATCAGCGTGAACAGGCGGCGGGCCGTGTCCTGGTCCATGTCCACCTTTTCGCGCAGACGATCGGACAGCATGTCCGAGCCCTCGTTGTGCAAGCCGCGCCGCGCCATGTCGATGGTTTCGATCTGCGAGGGCGACAGCTTCTTGATCGCGTCGAAATAGCTTTCGCAGATCTGGAAATAATCCTTCACGATACGGCGGAAGGGCGTCACCGACAGCGAAACCCGCTCCACCGGGTCGCCGCTCTCGGTATGAATGTCCAGCACCAGCCTTTGCCGGTCCTCGATGCCCAGCTTCAGGCTGTAAGGGCCGCCCTCATGGCCCAGCGGCGCGAAGCGGTTCTCTTCCAGGATGTCGTATATCGCGACCGCGCGCTCATGTTCGATCTCCGGGCTGCGCCGAAGCACGGTCTTCTCGTCCAGTTCCAGCGCGACGATCCTGGGGTCGGCCATCGGCAGTCACTCCGCGCCCCGGTTCAGACGGATCGCCACCGATGCCGCATGGGCGCCAAGTCCCTCGGTCTCGGCCAGCGTCACCGCGGCCGGGCCGATGCGGGCCAGGCTGTCGGCATCGCAGGCCACCAGGGTGGTACGCTTCATGAAGTCCAGCACGCCAAGGCCGGAGGAAAACCGCGCGCTGCGCGCGGTGGGCAGCACATGGTTCGGCCCGGCCACATAATCGCCGATGGCCTCCGGCGTATAGCGGCCCAGGAAGATGGCGCCGGCATTGCTCACCTGGTCGGCCAGGGTCTCGGGCTCGGCCACCGCCAGTTCCAGATGCTCCGGCGCGATGCGGTCAACCAGCGGCATGGCGTCGGCGAGCGTCTCGACAAGAATTACGGCGCCGAAATCATCCCAGCTTTTACCGGCGATGGCGGCGCGGGGCAGGGTCTTCAGATGGCCTTCGATCGCGCGTTCCACGCTTTCCGCAAAATCGGCATCATCTGTGATCAGGATCGACTGGGCGGATTCGTCATGCTCCGCTTGCGACAGAAGATCCATGGCGATCCAGCCGGCGTCGTTTCCGGCATCGGCCACCACCAGGATTTCGGACGGGCCGGCAATCATGTCGATGCCGACGGTGCCGAAGACCTGGCGCTTGGCCGCCGCCACATAGGCGTTGCCCGGCCCCACGACCTTGTCCACCGGGGCGATGGTTTTGGTGCCGTAGGCCAGGGCCGCCACCGCCTGGGCTCCGCCGATGCGGTAAATCTCGGTAATCCCGGCAACCTTCGCCGCGGCCAGCACCAGCGGGTTCACGACGCCATCCGGGGTCGGCACCACCATGACGCGGCGCGCCACGCCCGCCACGCGGGCCGGGATCGCATTCATCAGAACGGAACTGGGATAGGCCGCCGTGCCGCCCGGCACGTAAAGGCCGGCCGCACCCACGGCAGTCCAGCGCTGGCCCAGCCTGACCCCGGCCTCGTCGGTATAGTCCAGGCCGGTGGGCTTCTGTTTCGCATGGAAGGACTGAATGCGGTCCGCCGCAACTGCCAAGGCCTCCAGCGTATCCCGGCCGCATTGCGCAACCGCAGCGTCGATTTCCGCTTCCGTGAACCGCATGGTTTCGGGCGTCAGCTTCACCCTGTCAAAGCGTTCGGTATAGTCGAAGACCGCCTCGTCGCCGCGCGCCTGCACATCGGCCAGGATCGCCGCCACCGTATCGTTAACGTCGACCGAAACCTCGCGTTTGGCGGCCAGCAATTCGCGGAAGTCCGCTTCGAAGCCTGCGTCGGTATTGTTCAGCCTACGCGGCATCGGCTACCTCTCGGAAACGGTCGACCCAACCGCCGATCTCCTCCGACCGGGTCTTCAGGGCGGCGCGGTTGACGATCAGCCGGCTGGTGACCTCGGCAATGGTCTCGATCTCGACCAGCCCGTTTTCCGCCAGCGTCTTGCCGGTGGAGACCAGATCGACGATGCGCCGGCATAGCCCCAAACCGGGGGCCAGCTCCATGGCGCCATTCAGCTTGATGCATTCCGCCTGCACGCCGCGCTCGGCAAAATGGCGCCGCGTGATCGCCGGATATTTCGTGGCAATGCGGATATGGCTCCAGCGTTTCGGATCGTCCTGGCTGACCAGCTCGCGCGGTTCGGCCACCGCCAGCCGGCAATAGCCGATCTTCAGGTCGACCGGCGCGAAGATTTCCGGATAGTTGAATTCCATCAGCACGTCGTTGCCCGCCACGCCCAGATGCGCCGCGCCGAAGGCGACGAAGGTCGCTACGTCAAAGCTGCGCACGCGGATGATCGACAGTCCGGGAATGTTGGTGCCGAACTGCAGCAGGCGCGATTTCGGGTCGTCGAAGGCTGACTCCGGCTCTATGCCGGCGGCGCGCACCAGCGGCATCACCTCTTCCAGAATGCGCCCCTTCGGCAGCGCCAGGACAAGTTTCTCGTTCGCCGGCAAGGCTGTGGTCTCCATAGGTCAGTTAAAGGCCGGATTAACGTTGGCCCCTATGTGGCACATGACGCCGCCGGATTCCAGTGCTGCGGGGCGGGGAAGGATGTTTTGGGGCGGTTGGGGCAGCCATGCTTGCGTTGTAGGGTATTGTTCCTTCCGTGGGGTGGCTTCAGCACAAATAGGTAAAGCCGGTGGACCCGATAGTGAATGGTGCAATAATGATCATTAGTCTCTGTTGTCCTTGCCGCGCAGCGCGAGGACCATTTTTGACACACAAGATCCGGAACATGATTTTCTCAAGCGGTTTGCTTGCCTTCCTGCTGATACTGGCGCCAACGTCCACTGCCCGCGCGGACGAACCGCTTCGGGTGGTCGCCAGTTTCTCGGTGCTGGCCGACATCGTGGCACAGGTCGGGGGCGATGATGTTGCCGTGACCGGCCTGATCCCCATGGGCGAGGATCCTCACATCTGGCGTCCCGCGCCTTACGATGTCGCGTCTGTTGCCGAGGCGGATCTGGTGGTGGTGAACGGGCTGGGACTGGAAGGTTGGTTGGGTGGGCTGGTGGCGGACGCCGGATACGCCGGGCCGATCCTGGTGGCCAGCCGCGCGATCGATCCGTTGGTCGGACCGTCGGGGGCGCCGGATCCGCATGCCTGGCACAGCCTTGCCGCCGTGCGCTCCTACGCAAGAGAGATTGCCGTCACATTGGCCGGGTTGCGACCGGGCCGGGCCGCGGCGATCCGCGCCCGTCTTGGAGAATTTCTTGCCGAACTGAGCCTGCTGGACCACTGGGCCCGCAAGCGTCTGGACGGGATACCGCCGGCGCGGCGGGTGATCGTTACCGGCCACGACGCCTTCGCCTGGCTGGGGCGCGAGTTCGGTATCCGCGTTCTGTCACCGGCGGGACTGGACAGTTTCGATCCGCTGCCGGCCGGCCGGATGGATGAACTGGTTACAGAGGTGCGTGCGGCGGGTGTCGGGGCGGTCTTCCTCGACGCCGCCAGCGACCCGGGCATCGCAAAGGCGCTGAAAGAACGAGCCGGCGTCGCCGTCGGCCTGCCCCTCTATGCCGGCACGCTGAGCCCGGACTGTAGCCTGGCCAGCAGCTACCTTGCCATGTGGCAGAATAACATCGCGGTCATTACCGAAACGATGAAACGCTAGCCGGCGTCCGGTCGGGCAGATCCCGTCAATATCAGTTCCGCCACTCGGTGCCCCGAGCGGATGGCGCCCTCGATGGTGCAGGGCAGGCCGGTGTCGGTCCAGTCACCCGCCAGCATTATGTTTCCGCCGGGCGCGGTTGCGGCGGGGCGGCGGGCGGCCTGGGCCGGCGTCTGGGCGATGGTGGCGCGCTTTTCGGTGACGATGCGGCAGGGGGGCAAAGGCCTGTCGGCGATACTGAGTGCCGCCTGTACTTCCCTCCAGACTGCCGGGGCGATAGTCTCTGCCGTCTCGCCGGTCCGTTCGCCCGCGGCGCTCAAGGTAACCGACAGCATCTCGCCGCGAACGAAAATCCATTCCACCCATTCGCTGCCCGTGACACCGACAAAGGGCAGGCCTCCGGGCAATTCCATCGGCTGGTCGAGGCGGAAATGGGCGTTCAGAATGGGGCTCTGAGCGAAGGGCTGGCCGAGTGCCGATAGATCCGGCAGCAGGCGTCTTGCAGCGTCCGACGGCACGGCCAGGACCAGGCGGTCGCTATCCCCAAGCCGAATTTCACCGCCGGTAAAGTCGAGACAGGCCATGCTGCCGTTATCCTGCCCGATAGTCCGCAACCGGTTGCCCAGGCAAATCTCGGTTCCCAACGCCCGCAAGGCGGTCAATGCCGGGTCCACGAATGTCCGTCCGAGGCTATGCCGCGGGAACAGGGGCCTGCAGGCCGAGCCTCCCAGCGCCAGGCTTTCCTCCATGGTCCGCCGGAGCAGCGCCGCCGAAGCCTGTTCGGCGGGCGTGTTCAGGATAGAGACGGCAAGCGGTTTCCAGAAACGGCGATAGAGAGGGCTGTGGCCCACCAGTTCCGTAACGGTGCTGTCGGCGCCGGCCCGGCGCATGCGCATGAGGTCGCCCAGATGGTCCCGCAGTCCGCCGTCCGGCGCCCGCCGAGATGGCGAGGCCAGCCACCAGGGTACGCGCCCCTTGTTCGGGTGGATTGTCCAGCGCTCGCCGGTTTGCAGGTCGAGGAAGGGCACTAGCGCCTCGTCCGGGCCCCAGAGTTCGTCTTCGGCGCCGCAATCCGCCAGATAGGACAGCATGGCGCGGTTGCCGGACAGGATCAGATGGTTGCCATTATCGATTTCGCAATCAAGCACCGGGTCATGGTATGACCGGCAGCGCCCGCCGGCATGGCCGGCCGCCTCGTGCAGCGTTACCGCCACCCCGGCCCGGGCCAGCCGCACCGCGCAGGCCAGCCCGGCCAGCCCCGCCCCCACGACATGTGTCCGGCCTTCCATCGCCTCACATCATATGCTTCAGCGCGATCCACAGCTTGGCCAGCGGCCCGATCCGCGGGCGCCTGTCCAGCCGGGTCCAGCCGCGCGTTTGCATGCGCTTCAACAGCAGTTCGTAGACATCCATCATGGCGAAGGCGGGTCGCAGCGCCTTGCGGTCGCATTTGGCGAAGCTCTCCCGCGCCGCCGCGAATCGGCCGGCGGCAACCTCCGCTATATCCCGGCATATTTGCCCGGTTGCCGGATGGGCAATAACGACCGCGGGATCTTTGCTATCAATCCCGTAATCCTCCAGCAATTCCCGCGGCAGATAGAGCCGGCCTTCTGCCGCGTCCTCCGCCACGTCGCGCAGGATGTTGGTCAGTTGCAGCGCATGACCCAGCGAAACCGCGCCGCGCCGGGCGTCTTCCGAGTCGTCCCCGAATATCTTGATCGACAGCAGCCCCACGGCGCTGGCGACCCGGTTACAGTAGGTGATCAGCGTATCCATGTCCGGCGCCATCGCCTCGCCGGTGGCGTCCATCTCCACTCCGGCGACGATCGCCTCCATGACGCCGCGGTCAAGCCCGTAGTCCCGCGTCGCCGCGGCCAGCGCCTTGCCGACCGCGCTTTCCGGCTCTCCCTCGAAGATCCGGGCGATCTCGGCCCGCCACTCGTCCAGTCCCTTCCGTTTGTCCTCCACCGGCAGGTCCCCGTCGGCGATGTCGTCCACCTCGCGGCAGAAGGCGTAGACCGCGAACATCGCATCCCGCCGGTCGGCCGGCAGCAGCCGCATGGCCCAATAGAACGAGGTGCCGGCATCCTCCACGATGCGGCGGATCTCGGTCGAGTCCCCCTGTCCCCGACTCATCGAAACAGTCCCTTCCATATCCCCTCTATCATGCAGGCGGCATAGGTCAGCCGTCCCAGTTTCACGCGCTCGGCAAGCGGGTCTCGGCGGCGCAATTCGGCAGCCAGACGGACCGCGATCGCCTGGATAGCGGCGGTTTCCATGGCCAGGCGGCGGCTCTTCATAGGTTCGGGCAGTGGCGCCGATTCGACCAGCAAGTCGTCTACCCCGTCCAGCATCCGGTCGAGGACACGGCGCAGGGCGGGGCTGCTCGCCGGTTCCGCCAGTGCCTCAACGCCAAGCCCTTCCCCTTCCAGCCAGGGTTTCGGGATATAGACCCGGTCCATCTCTTGGTAGTCTTCGCCGCAATCCTGCAGATGGTTCAGCACCTGCAGTGCGTTGCACAGCGCATCCGCCGCCGGCCAAAGCGCCTGGTCCTCGCCATGCAGGTCCATCAGGTACCGCCCCACCGGCGCGGCCGAGCGCATGCAATAGTCGACAAGTTCGTCCCAGTCCGCATAGCGCCTTTTCTCCGCGTCCTGACGGAAGGCATCCAGCAGGTCCAGGCAATGACGGGCCGGAACCCCGGTTGCCGCCAGACTGTCGCGCATCCGCCGCGCCTTCGCGGGCGTCGGGTCGCCCCCCTCGATTGCCGCCGCCATACGGTTCAGGCGGCTGGTCTTTTCTTCGGGCTCCAGCGCCGGGTTGTCGGCGATATCGTCGGCCGCGCGGGCGACATCGTAAAACGCCGCCCCA
>JBFFGY010000033.1:0-11754 GCA_041557215.1 Alphaproteobacteria bacterium | reverse complement strand
TTCCGCTTGGAAATGTGAGAGAACAGGATGGGCGCGCCGGTCGCGGTGGGGATCATGAAGTCGGGGCCGTTGGCGGTCATCCACGCCTCGGCGCGCCCGGATACGTCCAGTACACCGGCGGTGGAAATCTCCGGCAGCGCGATCGTAACGCGGGTCGCGGACTTGTCGACGCTGACGCGGTCGTTCAGGTCGAGGCCGTAGGGCAAGGACAGTTCGTAAAGCAGCAGGTATTGCGCGGCGGCTTCCCGTGAGTCCGGAATGGCATGGAATTCCGGATTGTCGCCATTCATGTTCATGTTAAGGCGCCGGACGATGTCCGTGTAGGCATGGACATGCAGGACATCGGGCTGCGCCCGGAGGAAAGCCGCGAACGCATCAAGGGTTCGCAGATAGTGGGGGTCGCTTATGGCGCCCGGCCCCGCCGCTGGTACGGAAAATTCCACCAGGTAGAGCCCGGTCAGGTTGTCCATGGCGAATTCCGTGTCCTCACGGAACTCGACCCGCTTGTCGAAGTAGTCGACCCACTGGTCGTTGATTTCCACGGACGGGATCAGCGCGGCCGACGCAGCCACCAGCACCACGAAGCCTAGAAGCGCCAGGCGATAACGGCGGATCACCGTCTCGGCCATCACTTCAAAAGCTCGCTTCATCGCCTTGTCCAGGCCGCTCCGTCGCGGCATCCCGAAGGGGACCAGGGAGAGGAAGGCGGGGAAGAAAGTGAGCGAGAAGAACCACGCCGCGGCGATCCCGACGGCGACGATGTTGCCCAGGTCGTTGAATGGAGGTGCGTCAGAGAAGTTGAGCGCCAGAAAGCCGACAATGGTGGTGCCGCTGGTGACGGTCACCGCCAGGAAGTTGGTGTGAAGCGCTTCCTTGATTGCGTTATCCTTGGACTTGCCGGCCCGCATGGCCGCAATCTGGGAGATCAGAATATGAATGGAATCTGCCAGGGCCAGCGTCAGGATCACCACCGGCGCGCTTCCCGAGAAGGGCGACAGAGTAATCCCGGTCCAACCGGCAGCACCCAGCGCGGTAACCGTGGCGAGGGAGATAACCATCAAGGTAGCGACGGTGCCGGCCACCGACCGTACGATCAGCCAAATGACCAGGACGAGCGCTAGGAACATCGCCGGAAACAGGGTGCCTGCATCGGCGATGGTAGCTTCCGCGAAGGCGTTGTTGAGGGCGGAGACGCCGGTCAGTGCCACCTTGAGATCGGGGTGGGCCTGTTCGATCCACCCCGCCAGAGCTCGTGCGGCGGCTGTGGCCTCCGCCACCTCGGAGAGTTCCTCGCCCGGGTACTGAAGCGTTATGTTGATCCCGGTGGCGGTTGCGTCAGGGGAGATCAGGCGATCCCGCAGCAATGGCTCCGCCACCGCGATTGCGATCCGTTCCGCGACCTGCAGGTCGGTCATACCGGCGGCATCCTTGATCAGGTCCTCGACAATCAAATCGTCGCCGACCGCGTGGGAATGCTGGTAGTTGGTCAATGAATCGACTCGCGCCGCGAAAGGGATTTGCCACGCGTCGCGGGTCATTTCCTCGACGACCGCCATAGTGGTCGATGTCGCCACCGTGCCGGCTCCCGGTTTGATGACGAACAGGAAATTGTCGTTTTTTGTGTACGTCTTTTCGAATGCGTCGAACGCCACGAGATCGGGGTTCTCGGCGCTGAAAAACACTCGATAGTTGGTAGAAACCTGCAACTTGCCGAGACCGGCGCTCGCTCCGACAACAATTGCGAGGCAGCCTATGAGAAACCACGCGCGATGGCGGATGACCAGGTTGGCCAATCCGATCGCAAACCGGTCCAGGGGTTTTGTTTTCCGGTGGGGAGAGGTAGTGGGATCAGCCTTCGCCCCGATATCCTTGACTTGAAACGCCATCTGTCAGCCTCCTCCAATAAAAGCCAGAATCTCTCCCGCCCCATTGGGACGCTTGAGAGGAATGATGGCTTAGTGTGAGGGCTCCCGATGGGCGCAGATAGTACACTCTATGGACCTGCTGCCTTGTCAGCAGAAAAAAAAGGCCAGCGGAATGGCGCGGCCCAGGGTTCGGTTCAGGAAGTTGCGTGGTTTGCGGGCGCTCAGGTTCCTCCCGCCATGGAAGGGATCAGGAGGAGCGATCCCGACCGCGTTGCTTCGGCAACGACAGCCAGTTTGAACCACCGTTTCATGGATTGGATCAGTTCCCGGTCACCGATCAGTTCGATTTCTTCGGCCTCGAGCGCACGGGCCAGCGAATCCTTTCCAATCCAGACCCGCGCCATCTTTCGGACCGACGTGTTGATATACAGGTCGACGTCGTGGCCCTGGTCCTTCTGGCACAGGTCGGCCGACCTGTTTTCGATAACCAGCCACCACAGACGCATCTCGGGCGGGGCATCGTCATATTCAAACTGGAGGACAATCCTTCGGTCGTCCATCTGGCTCACGTCGATGCGGCGACGAATGTCCCACATCAGGACGCCGGCATCCCACTCGTCACCATCGTAAGCCGACTCGACCCACTTGAGACCCCAGGCGCCCAGGGCAATCATCACCGACCGCAGTTCCTCGCCCATTTCGGTCAACCAGTACTCGGGTAACGACTTCCTGACTTTCTTGATGACGCCGGCCGACTCCAGTTCCCTCAGGCGTCTTGACAGCAACGTCCGCGACATGAGTGGCACACCACGATGAATTTCATTGAATCGTCTGCTGCCACAAATCATCTCCCTCAGAATCAAAGGCGTCCAACGCGTCGTGATGATCTCGGCGGCTTTTGCTACCGGGCAGAACTGACCATAATTCGCAGTATCTTGCATTGCGTTGCTCCTCTCCTGGCGTCAATCCACACGGTAAGGAAGATCCATTGCCGCAGGGTACCGACTATGTACCGGAAAATTCCAGTACAGTTTGTGTACCTTGTATCGCGCATATTTTGAGGATCGGCCTTCCCGGATGTCCACGGAAGGGCCAGGAAGATATGAACTGAGGCAAGGCTGGACATTGCGAACAAAAAGAAAAGGCGCCGTCCAGCACGGCGCCTTTTATATTTGGTGCGAAGCAATTTGGCACGGGCGGCGTCAATCGTCGTCATACCATCCGGCGTCGGCGCCGCGGTGGCAGGCGATGCAGTTGGCCTTGCTTTTGACTCGCGGGTCGGTCCAGGCGCTTTCCCGCACTTCGCCTCTGTGTTCGCGGACCCAGCGAGGGATCTCGGTAATGCGCAGCGGCGCCTGGTTCGAGGCGATGCTCTTCACATAACGCCGGCCTTCACGCGAGGGCGATACGTCGCCGGCATTCGCGACCAGATAGTCCGTGATGTCTACCCTCTTGGCTTCGGGCAGGCTGGCATCCTCGCCGAAATGATTTGAAAGGTCGCCCATCATCCGGGTCCAGGACCGCTGCGGCAGGAACTGCGGCTGGAAGGCCATGTGGCAGGCGCCACACTCTTTCTTCATGGCCTCGTTCGTGACCGTCGGCATCCGCTCGTCGGCCAGGGTGGCCAGGGCGGGCAGGGCGGCGCCAATGGCGGCGGCAACTATGATCAACTTGCGCATTTACGATGCTCCTCGTACCGGGCCCTTACTGGCCCATCATGAAAGTGATGAAGTCGCCTTTTTCAGTCGGCGTGCATTCGCGGCCCAGGACGCTGTTGCAGTTGCGGCCGAACCATTTCTCCACTTCGGCCAGATCGGTGAAACGCCTTGGAGCGGCGGAAACCGCGATGGGGTCAAACTGCTTGCCGGCCCGGGTCTGGCCCTTGCCCTGCGGGGTCTCGCTATGGCAGGTGGTGCAGGCTGGCGTATCCGGTTTGCCGCCGCCATGGTTCGTGCGGAACAGGGTCTCGCCACGCTGGGCGGAGAAGGCGGTGAAGCCGGCATCGGCACTCTTCGCCGCATCCAGATATCCGGCCAGGATCGATTCCCGGGCGCTGTTTGCGACTGCGGGTGTGGTAAGCAGAAGTGAGCAGACGGCAACTACTGTCAGTCTGGTCGTAGTCATGGTTTCTCCTTTGGAATATCGATGGAATGGTCGTCGAAACGGCCGGTGCGGGCGTCCCGGTGGCAGGCGACGCAGTTCACCTTCGCGCCGACCGGCTTGGAGGCGAAAACCGCTTCGGGGATATTGCGGTGGCGGCGTTTCCAGTAGCGCGTGGCGGTAACGCTCAGGGGCTGGTCGGCGGAGATCCGGCGGAAGCTGTTGGCGGCCTCCGTATCCCAGCTTTCGGCTGCGTTGGTGGTCAACCAGATGGTGATTTTGTCGCTGGTGGCGGCGGGGAGGCTGGCATTCTCGCCGAAATGGTTGTCCAGATCCGCCATCATTGCCTCCCATGACGCGGCGGGCAGCAAACTGGGATGGAAGTCGTAATGGCAGGCGCCGCATTCCTTTGCATACAGCCCATTTGCGGCCAGGGCCGGCACGCCCTTCGGCGGAACCCTGGACAATTCTCCGATGCTGGCCCCGATCAGCATCCCGGCGACGACCAGAACGACGATCGCCGCAACGGGCCGGGCAGCGCGCTGTGGCGGCAGGGTCTGGCTGGGGGAAAACGATTTGCGGCCCGTGATCATCGCTGCAACCAGGTTCGAACGCTCGCGCCGACTCTCCAGGACGACACCGGCAACATGCAGACCGACCAGCACCAACAGCAGGATCGTCAATACCTCGTGCACTTCCTTCGCCATGTGGCCCAATTCGTATGGGACAAATCCGGCCAGCGGGCCCATCTTTTCCTGACCGCCCAGCGTGATAAGGCCGGAAAGCAGGATGCCGCCCAGCACCGCCGCCAGCGCAAAGATCATGGCCGCGCCGGCGGGATTATGGCCGATACTGTGTGTTGCCCGGCCAGCCGCGAGATCGCGGAGATGGCGGCCTATCGTGCGCGGTGTATAGGCGAAACTGGCGACCCGGCTGTACTCGCTGCCGAAGAAGGCCCATACGACCCGGAACAGGATAAGCGCGCCCAGGCCATATCCCGACCAGACATGGAAAGAGAGCATCCATTCGGGGGCCAGGAAGCCGGTAGTGGCGCCGATTGCGACCGAGGCGGCCAGCAGCCAGTGGAAAAGCCGCGTCGGCAGATCCCATACAAGGATTCGTGCGGCTGTGTCGTTGCGATTTGTCTCGGTCAGGCTGGTCATGCGAATATCGAAACGTTGTTTTCGGAGGTTGCGGATCGCATGCTAACCGCCATGCGCTGACCGATCGGTGACGGGCGATGTCAGCGTTTTGTCATGTTCCGTCTGGCATGAATGGCAGATGTTCTATTCGTTCCGCCGAAATCTGCTTTCCATGGGGACCGCTGTTCTGCTTGTCCTTCTGCTAGCCGCTGTCCCGGCCAGCGCGGATGACGAAGGCTGCGGGACAGGCGGCTATGAGAGAGAGCACGACCATGAAAAGGCGCGCCGCGCGGTGGAATGCGGCGAGGTGATGCCGTTGGCCGATGTGCTGGCCGCGGTCAGCCCCCATATATCAGGAAGGATCATAGAGGCCGAATTCGAGCGCGAGGACGGCATCTGGGTCTACGAGCTGAAATATATCGATTCCCGCGGCTATCTGGTGGAGCTCTATGTGGATGCCCGCACCGGCCGCATCCTGAAGTCCGAGGGCGGTGAATGAGGCTGCTGCTTGTCGAGGACGACGACCGGATCGCCCGTGACCTCGCCGAGGCGCTGACCGCCGCCGGGTACCTCGTCGACCGGGAATCCGATGGCGAGGAAGCCTGGTTCCGTGGCGATACCGAGGATTACGCCGCTGTTGTCCTGGATCTCGGCCTGCCGACAATGGATGGGTTGACGATCCTGAAGCGCTGGCGCGCCAATGGCCGCACCTTCCCGGTGCTGGTCCTGACCGCGCGCGGGGCATGGACCGAGCGGGTGGAGGGGATCGATGCGGGTGCCGACGATTATCTCGCCAAACCCTTCGAAATGGAGGAATTGCTCGCCTGGCTGCGCGCCATCGTCAGGCGGTCGGCCGGGCAGGCCGCGCCGGCGATATCGATCGGCTCGGTGACGCTTGACCCGCGCCAGATGCGGATTTCGGTCAACGGCGTGCCGAAGAATTTCTCTCCCCAGGAATACAGGTTGCTGAGCTATCTGATGCTGCATGCCGACCGCGTGGTATCGCAGATGGAACTGACCGAGCATCTCTATGCCCAGGATTTCGAGCGCGACAGCAATGCCGTCGAGGTTCTCGTCGGTCGCGTTCGCCGCAAGCTGGGGGTGGATTTGATCGAGACCCGCCGTGGTTTCGGCTATATCGTCGACAAACCGGAAGATAGTGGATGAAACGCAGATCGCTGCGGTTGCGCCTGTTCGTGGCCTCCGCCCTCTCTATCGCGGCGGTCCTGGCGATTTCCGGATTCGGGCTAGGCGCCCTGTTCGAGCGCCATGTCGAACGGCGCGCCGCGGCGGAACTTGACACCTATACACAGCAACTTGCGGCCAGTATCGCGATACACGCGTCGGGTGCGGTTACCCTCTCGCGGTCACTGGCGGATCCCCGCTTCGAACAGCCCTTCAGCGGGCTTTACTGGCAGGTCCGGGAAATGGGGGGCGATCTTGTCGTCCGTTCCCGTTCGCTGTGGGACCATGTCCTGCCGCTTCCCCCCGACGCGCTGCAACCCGGCGTCATGCACAGCCACGATATGCCAGGGCCGCAAGGTGCAACCCTGATGGTCCGCGAACAGCTTGTCATCTACACCGTGCCATCGGGTAATCGCGCAATGCGCATAGCGGTGGCCCTGGACCGGCAGGATATTGCGCTGGTGCGGGACCAGTTCGCCGGGGATATGCGCCCCGCGCTGATGTTGCTTGCCCTGGTCCTGATGGCGGCGGCGTGGGCTCAGGTGTCCATCGGGCTGCGGCCGCTTGAAGCCGTTCGCCGCGGCGTCACCGCGATCCGCGAGCACCGCCGTCGTCGGCTGGAAGGCGGTTTTCCCGACGAAGTGATGCCGCTGGTGGCCGAGGTCAACGAACTGTTGGAGGCGCAGGAGTCGGCAATCGAGCGCGCACGCACCCGCGCCGGCGACCTGGCGCATGGCCTCAGGACGCCTCTCACCGTGCTGGCTGGCGATGCCCGCAAGCTGCGCGAACGGGGCCAAGAGGAGATTGCCAACGAGGTCGAGGAGCTTACCCGCAACATGCAACTCCATATCGATCGGGAACTGGCGCGTACCCGGACCGCCCAGCAGGCGGCGCGTGGGAAACTGTCGGCCGAACTGACCCCTGTCGTCGACAGGCTTATCGCCGCCCTTCGGCGCACGCCGCGCGGCGAGGCGCTGGCCTGGAAACTGAATATTCCCGACGGCTTGGTCGTCGCGGCTGAAGCGGCCGATCTGGCAGAGATCGCCGGCAATTTGATCGACAACGCCATGAAATGGGCGACGGCCAGTGTCCAAGTTTCGGCGCGCCAGGATGGCGAGGTTGTGATGCTTGCCGTCCGAGACGATGGGAAAGGCGTGCCCGACGAGATGCTTGCGGCGCTTGGCCGGCGCGGCGCGCGTTTGGACGAGCAGATCCCCGGCACCGGCCTCGGGCTTGCCATCGCACGTGAAATCCTTGAGGCTTATGGCGGCGAACTCGACCTTGCGAACGACCCGGAAGGCGGGCTCAAAGCCACTGCGCGGCTGCCGGCCGCCGGTTGACGGGCTTATCCCCAGACCTCCGGCCCCGGTGGCTGCATGATGCTGCTGACGATCTCGATGCCCGGCTCCCGGTCGCGGGTCAGCAGCAGCGGGCCGTCCAGGTCGACGAAGCGGCGCGCCAGTCGGCCGATCAGCATTGCCGGAGCCATCGCCAGCGAGGTACCGACCATGCAGCCGACCATCAGCCCCAGACCCATGGCGGTGGCCTCCTTGGCCAGCAACAGCGCCTCGGTCAGGCCGCCGGTCTTGTCCAGCTTGATGTTGATATAGTCGTAGAGCCCGTGAACGTCGGCCAGGGTCGCCCTGTCGTGGCAGGATTCGTCGGCGCAGACCGGTACGGTTCGGTCCACCTGCGCCAGCGCGGCATCTGCGCCGCGCGGCAGGGGCTGTTCGATCAGTTCGACGCCCAGCCCGCCCAGCGCCGCGATAAAGGGCGTCAGCATTTCCGGCGTCCAAGCCTCGTTCGCGTCGACGATCAGGCGGGCATTCGGCGCGGCGGCGCGCACGGCCGCTGCGCGCTCGATATCGCCTTCGCCCCCCAGCTTCAGCTTCAGGAGCGGCCGGTCGGCGTTGCGGGTCGCCGCGGCTGCCATCGCCTCCGGCGTATCCAGGCCCAGCGTGAAGGCGGTGGTCAGCGGTTCCGGCGGCTCCAGCCCCGCCAGTTCCCAGACCCTTTTCCCCGCCTGTTTTGCCTCAAGTTCCCACAATGCGAAATCGACGGCCGCGCGCGCCGGGCCAGCCGGCATCGCCGCCAGCAGTTCCACACGTCCGATCCCGCTTTCGATTTGGGGGCGGGCCTCTTCCAGCGCCGCCAGCACGTCCGGCAGGTGAGGCTCGAAGACGTCGGCGCGTTCGCATTCGCCACGGCCGATGACGCCGTCCTCCTCGATCTCCACCACCGCCACCTCGGCGCTGTACTGGGTCAGCTTGGAGATGACGAAAGGTTGCTTCAGTTCCCAGGATTCGGAGCGGATAGCATATCGCCGCATGGGCTCAGATTTCCGCGATCCGGTCGACCAGCGCCGCCACGCCGGTGCGCACCGGGTCGGCGCAAGGAACGCCGAATTCATTTGCGGCCTCATCGATCGCGGCCAGCGCCTCGTCCGCGGCTAGCAGCCTTGTGTTCAGGCTGATCCCGGTGAGCTGGACATCCGGGTTGGTGACCCGCGCGGCGCGCAGATTGGCGTCGATGGATTCGGCGATGGTCGGCATCGGCCAGCCGTACATGTCGTCCATAACCGTCCGTCCGGCCTCGTGGCACATCACGATGGCATCCGGCTGCGACCCGTGCAGCAGGCCGAGACTGACCCCAGCATAGGCGGGATGCAGCAGGCTGCCCTGCCCCTCGATCACGTCCCAATGGTCGGCGCTGGCGGCGGACGGTGACAGGGTCTCCGTCGCGCCGGAGATGAAATCGGCCACCACCGCATCCACCGATACCCCGCCGCCGGCAATGAAGATGCCGGTCTGGCCGGTGGCGCGGAAATCCACGTCCAGGCCGCGGTTCTCCATTTCCCGCGCGATGGCCAGCGCCGCATACATCTTGCCGACGCAGCAATCGGTGCCGACGGTCAGCAGCCGTTTTCCGGTGCGCTTCCTGCCGGTGCCGCATTCGAAGACCTGGGTGGGGTGGCGAACGTCGAAGACCTGGCGGCTATGCCGCGTGGCGGCTTCCGCAACTTCCGGAATGTCGGCCAGGCGGGAATGCAGGCCGCTGGCGATATCCAGCCCGGCCTCGATCGCCTCCACCACATAGCGGGTCCAACCGGCGGGCAGCACGCCACCGGTGGTGGCGACCCCGACGATCAGCGTGCCCGCACCGCGCATCGCGGCCTTGGCGATATCCATGTCCGGCAGGCCGGTATCGGCTGCACAGCCCGGCAGGCGCATCTGGCCGACGCACCAGTCCCGCCGCCAGTGGGCGACGCCGACGGCCGTCTTGGCGGTCAGCAGGTCCGGAGAATCGCCGAGAAAAAGCAGATAGGGTTTGCGGATGGTCGGCAGTTGCATGTTGTGGTCTCGAGGCAGGCACGAAGGTCGGCGACAAGGGCCGCGGCAGTCTATCCGCGGCGCCGGGGGATGCAAGGGGCATAGACGCTCCGGTGCGTCATTGCGGGGTCGGCGATTTTCCGGTGGCGGTTTTCAGTTTCAGGTAATGGCTGTAATAGCGGGCGGCGGCTTCCGTGTCGCCGAGCTTTTTGTAGGCGAGGCTGAGATTATAGGCTGCCATCATATTGTCGCTGTTGGCGTCCAGGGCCTTACGCCATGCCTCGGCCGCGCCAGGGATGTCCTTGCGCATGTACCTGATATTACCGAGATTGTTCCAGGCCATGCTGTGGCGCGGATCGACTTTCACCGTCTCCAGATAGGCCTTTTCCGCATTCGGAAAATCCTCACGCTGGATGTAAGTGCCGGCGAGATTGTAATGCAGCGTGGTGAAATTCGGTGTGCTTTCGATCGCCGAGGCGAAAAACAGCACCGGATCGCGCCAGTGGGTCGCGCGCCAGGCAGCGAGGCCGCCATGCAGGACCGCGACCACCGCACAGACCGCCAGGGCATGGCGGCCGGCCAATCGCGCCGCGGCCACGAAAATGGCGGCAAAGCTCAGCGCCAGCAGGTAGTTGTTCTTCTCGGCCATCAGATATTCGCCGAACCGCCCGACATTGAAGTGAATCGACAGCCAGATGCCGAACCACAGCAGCCAGAAAGCAACCCATCGGTTCCGCTTCACACCCCAGGCCAGCCCGGCCACACCCGCCGCCAGCACGGCATAGGACGCCAGGATCCGCGCCGACAATGCGCTGAAGTCTTCCATCGGATATTCATGCACGCCCCAGCCGGGCCAGAGGATCGACAGGACGTGGTTGGCCGTTATTGCCGCCATGGCGTTGAACAACTGCAAGGGCGGCAGGGCGGTCAGCGGCGCGCCGCCGACGACCAGGACGCGCACCGCCAGATAAACCGTGACGAGGCCGAAAAGCGCCGCCAACCATGCCCAGGGGCGGTCCCCTCGTTCCCGGAACAGCAGTTCCCAGGCGAGGGCGACCAGGGGGAACAGGATGGCGGTTTCGCGGCAGCCCAGCGCCAGCGCCAGGAAAGCCAGCGCCCAGCCTCGCGTTTCGCGCACCCAGCAGAGGAAGGCGGCCAGGATGAAGATGCCGAATGTCTGGTCCGAAAGGCCGTAGACCGAGGCAATACTCGCCACCCGCCCCGGGTTCGCCGCGAAGAGTAGCGCCATGGCGAAGGCGGCCCAGCGCGGCTGGCCCATGGCGCGAACCAGATGGAATGCAAGAATTACGGACGCGATGTTGGCGAGCACGGCCAGCGCATGCCACGGCGCCGCCTTTTCCCCGGCGAGCTGGTACCAGCCCGACATGACGAGTTGCAGCACCGGCCTGTAATATTGCAGGACGGAACCCGGGTCGCCGGTGAATTCGCCGGAATCGATCGATGTCGGCATGGTGAAGGCGGCGACGGGATTGAAGGACCGGATCATCGGGTTGTTGAGGATCAGCTGGGCCGAGTCCCAGATCAGCGGATAACCGACGGTCTGGCCATAGATGGCCAGCGAAACCAGGGCGAGGACCACGTACAGCGCCCAGGCGGGCAGGCGGTCCAGATTGTCGGTGGCGTTGCTCATTTCCGGCTTCTGGGCGGGGGGAATGGCGGCGGAACTTGCACGGGAAATGACCAGCCTCTCGGTTGCGACTGGCGGCGACGATAACAGCAAGGCACGGGGCTGTGAAGGGAACGGAATGACGCGCTTGCCAGCGCTCGCCGCCGCCGGGTCAGCCCTTCGGCCGGCCTTTCCATTGCGTCACGCGGATCCCTAGCAGGATCAGCACCAGCGCGCCGACCGCCGACAGCGCCGGCACCTCGCCCAGCACCGCCCAGGCCCACAGGACCCCGAAAACCGGCACCAGATAGCCGACCTGGGACATGAAGGTGCTGCCGACGTCGCGGATCAGCTGGAAGCGCAGCAGGTAGGCCAGGGCCGTCGGCATTACCCCCAGCGCGACCACCGCGGCCCAGGGCTTCCAGTCCGCCGGCGGCACCTCCGGCCACCAGAAGAAGGCCAGGCAGGGCCCCATATAGGCCGCCGCGGAGACCAGGAAAGCCGCG
>JBFFGY010000032.1:0-11847 GCA_041557215.1 Alphaproteobacteria bacterium | reverse complement strand
GTGTTTCTGAACGCCAGTTTCTCGATCACCATGGGGGCCGGCGGCAGCGCCGCGACCTACGCCGCGCTGGCGACCTTCGCGGTCATCGGGGCCGGTGGCGTGGGCTGCGTCCTTGGCGGGATATTCGCCGACCGGATGGGTCGCACCACCCTGACCATTCTTGCCATGGCGGTCAGCGGCAGTTGCGCTCTGGCGGTCGGGTTCCTGTATGGTGGCGAACCGATCTGGCTGGTGGCTTTGTGCCTGATCTGGGGAGTCGCCGTGGTGGCCGACTCGCCGCAATTTTCCGCCAGTATAGCGGAACTATCGGACCGGGGCCTGATCGGTACCATGCTGACCATTCAAACCAGCATGGGGTTCCTGCTGACGCTGGCAACCATCCATATGGTTCCCTGGCTGGTGGAAGAGGTTGGCTGGCGCTACGCCTTTGCATTCCTGGCGCCCGGGCCGCTGGTCGGCGTTATCGCCATGGCGCGCCTTCGTGCCCATCCCGACGCCGTAAAGCTGGCGAACGGCCGGCGGTAAGGCAAGTTACGTCACTGTTTTCAGGTGGCGGCTTCGCCGACGCCGCTGCTGATCATCGCGGTGGCTTCCTCCTCCGAGAAACCCAGTTGCTCGGCAATCAATTCTACGACCTTTGTCTGACGGGCATCGATCTTGCCGTCCGCTTTCAGGACGAGGATGCAGGCATCGATGATCGCCTTGCGGGCCTTGAGGTTCAGCATCTTGCCTTCATAGCGGATCTCGGCGAGGATTTCGTCGCCTTTTTTCTCAACCAGTTCCGCCAGTTCGCGTATGGAGTCCGGGTCCATATGCTCGTGCACGACTTCCTCGCAGGCCTCGACGATCGTCTCAACCTCCTCATCGTCGATATGGCCATCTGCCACGGCCGTGGCCATCATGCTCTGCATCAGAAGCCGGGCTGTCGAACTGGAATTGTAGGCCTGGTGCGCATCGACTCCGCCCGACCCGGGCCCGGCCATCTGGTATACGCCGCCAACCAGGAGCACCGCTCCAAATCCGGCCAGCCCCCATGCGCCCCATTTCAGCGCACTGTCGCCCAGATTGAAGAGCATGATAAGGCCGCTTCCAGCGGCCAGGAGGACCAGTCCCACGACAATGTTCTTGGCGCCTTGCATTTCCGAATCTCCTTCGGTCTGCCTACGGGATAACGCTCACCGCCCGGCCCGAGTAACCCCGGAACCCGGCTGCCCGATGTCGCCCTGTGCCGCCTCTTCCAGCAGCCACTCCCTGAAGGCGGCCACCTTGGGATGGTGGCTTGTTGCCTTTGGACTGACGACATAATACGCGTATTCGGTCGGAATTGCGATATCGAATGGTTTTACAAGCCGGCCGGCGGCAATATCGTCGGCGGCCAGGGCGCCCCTGGCCAGGGCAACACCCTGCCCCTCGATCGCAGCCTGGATGACCAGCGCCGAGTCCGTGAAGAAAGGGCCTTGGCGTGGATCCACGCCTTCGACCCCGGCCACCATAAGCCACATCGCCCAGTCCACATAGGCGTCGTCATGCAGCAGCGTATGCCGCCGCAAATCCTCCGGCGTTTCCAATGGCACCGGCCCGTCACGCAGCGCCGGACTGCAAACCGGGAATATATCCTCGGTCATCAGCCAGACACTGTGCAGGCCTTCATATTCCCCCTTGCCGTATCGCACGACCAGATCGACATCGTCGCGCTGGAAATCGGTCAACTGTATGGAAGGGCTGATCCGGACGTCGATCTCCGGATGTTTCCGGCTGAAGTGCCCCAGCCGCGGCACAAGCCATTTGGAGGCGAAGGAAGGCAGCACGCTGACCGTCAACGGGCCGCCCGCAGCCGGCGTTGCGATCTTTTCCATGGCGACGGCGAGATGGCTGAGTGCCTTGCGGACCTCGCCGACGAATTCCTGTCCTTCTTCGGTCAACCTGATGGCCCGGTTGAGGCGGCGGAAAAGCCGGACACCCAGGGCCTCTTCCAGCGTTTTGATCTGATGACTCACCGCCGCCTGGGTGATGTGCAGCTCCTCCGCCGCGAGGGTGAAGCTCAGATGACGGGCCGCCGCCTCGAAGGCGCGCAGGGTGTTCATCGGGGGCAGACGAGTTGCCATGGCCTAACGGAGTCGCATTAAAACCACTAATCCGATACATGAAAAAGCATCGTTTGTCGATTGTCATGTGAAAGCTTATTTTTCTTCCCACGAAGCTGGATTCATTATCCAGACCCATGATTTTCGGATAAGGAGATTTGAAATGAATTCACCGAATGCCGTCCGGGTGCCATGCAGGTCCACCGCAGTTTCCGAGATACCTTTCGGGCTCGGCTGCTTTTTTATCGCGGCTTTGCAAACGGTGGAGGTATGGTATGAGCGTTCCAGGCAGCGCCGCCGGCTGGCGCAACTAGACGATCATCTGCTTAACGACATCGGAATCGACCGGCTTGCAGCCATGGAGGAAATCTCGAAACCCTTCTGGCAGGAATGAATTTGCCCGGGAGGGGTTGTGGGGAATAACTTTTTTTATCTGGCGACCGTACTGATCTGGGGTTCCACCTGGTACGCGATCAAGATGCAACTTGGGACGGTCGCCCCCGATCTATCCGTCGCCTATCGATTTATCATCGCGTCTAGCGTTCTGATCGCCTTTTGCCTCGCGACCGGCCGCAGCCTGCGTTTCGCCCCGCGCCACCATATCTACATCGCGGCGCAGGGGCTGTTCCTGTTCTGCCTGAACTACTGGCTGTTCTATTACGCGACCTTTGAGCTTACGACCGGCGTAGTGGCTGTGGTGTTCTCGCTGATCATGCTGATGAATATCCTGAATGGCGCGGTGATGTTCGGCACGCGCGTCGAGCCGAGGGTGCTGGCGGCCGCCGGGCTGGGCGTCGTAGGGCTTGTGCTGGTGTTCTGGGACGAACTGCACGCCCTGGATTTCACCAGCGGGCCGATGATCGGCTTGGGGCTATCCATCGTCGCGACCTATTCCGCCTCGCTGGGCAATATGGCGTCGCTGCGCAATACCCGCGCCGGCTTGCCGGTGATCCAGGCAAACGCGCTGGGCATGGCCTATGGTGCCGTCTTCATGACTGCCTTGGCCCTTCTACGTGGTGCACCCATCGATTTCGAGTTTTCGGCGCGCTACGTCGGCTCGCTGCTTTATCTGGCCATCTTCGGCTCGGTCCTGGCCTTCGGTTTCTACCTGACCCTGCTCGCCCGCATCGGCGCCGACCGCGCCGCCTATGCCGCCGTGGTCTTCCCGATCGTTGCGCTGATCATCTCAACCTTCCTGGAAGCTTACCAATGGACCGCGCCGGCCCTGTTCGGCGTGGCGCTGATCCTGGGCGGAAACGTGCTGGCCCTTGTAAAGCCCAAGCGGGCCTTGTGCGAAGAGACTCAGCCGGGATAGCGCAACAGCATCAGGTTCATGCCGTTCAGTGCGTTGTAGAGCGCGGCGAACTGACGGCGGAAATTTTCAGGTGCCCCGCCGGTGGCGGCGCGGATTTCGCCGATGGTCCGTTTCCCGTCCGCAAGCTGCAGGATGTTCCGCGCGAGGGGGGGCAGGCGGATGCCCATTTCCATGCCGTCGCCGCTGACCTTGATGCTGCCGTCGGGCTCGATCGCGCCGGCCAGGGTCGGCCCGTCGATGTTCTTTAGCACTGGTGCGGCCTGGTCGGTGGGTTTGGCCACGGTATCGGCCTTGTGCGTCGCCGGCACGCAATAGACCGTATGTTTGCGCAAATTGCCCGACAAAAGCTCGGCGAAGGCGCAGCGGTCCAGCCATGACAGTCCGGCCAGCCGCTGCCGTAATTCCGAATCGCGGACGAAAGTGTCCGGGTTGTACAGTGCCGGCTCGATGAAGGCGACGGGGCGGAGCTTCGCCTGGTCCAGTTCCGCCACCAGTTCAGGCACGCGATAGGCACGATCCTGGCTGTGCAACAGCAGATCGAACAGCGCCGCGTCCTCGCGCTTGTAATCGCCGATCGCCGGGTTGCGGCGCAACCAGTTGGTGGGCGGCAGGCCTTCCACCAGCTTGCGCGCGGTCGCTACGCGTTCCGCGTTCGGGCCGTCGCCGGCAATCATGCGCAGCATTTCCTGCGCGTGATAGACGCCGGTGCGGCCCAGTTCCCCATAGACCATGATGCCGATGCCGCCGTCGGGCTTCAGCGCGCCCGACAAAGCTCGAAAACCGGCCGACGGATCGGGCAGGTGATGCAGCACGCCACAGCAGTCGATGTAATCGAACTTCCCGAGTTCTCCCGCTTCCAGCAGCGAGCCGGTATGGAAGGTAATGCTCTTCAGTCCGCGGATGCGCGCCCGCTCCTCGGCGACGGCGCGGCTGGCGGTGGAAAGGTCCAGGTAATGGATTTCCGCCGGGCAGCCCAGATCGGCCAGCTGCTGGGCGATCATGATCAACGCGTCGCCGGTGCCGCCGCCGGCAACCAGCACGCGGAAAGGCTGGCTCCAGTCCCGCGCGCCGGCATGGAGATAGTGGTCGATTTCGACGACTTGGCTCGGCGAGCCGGTCACCAGCCGCTTGCGCTCGTCCTCCGGATTGCGCGGCGGGTAGGGCAGATCTTCGTACTGGTCGCGGACGCGGTCGGCCATTAGCGACCCATGGTGATGATGGTCTTTCCGATGGCCCGCCGGTCGGCCAGATGGGCCAATGCTTCCACCGCGTCTTCCAGCGGGTAGGTCGCGCCTACCAGCGGCCTCAATTTGCCAGCCGCATACATCCTGCCCAGGGCGGCAAAAGATTCTCGCAGCAGCTGGAGGCCGTGGGTCGCATAGGCGCCCCAGTAATAGCCGATCACATCGATATTCTTGACCAGCAGGATATTCGCCGGGATGCGCTGGATCTTACCGCCGGCGAAGCCGACCACGATGATCTTGCTTTCGAAGGCAGCGCAGCGCAGCGAGGCATTGAAGGTGTCGCCGCCGACCGGGTCGTAGATGATATTGGCGCCCTTGCCGCCGGTCAGTTCCTTGACGCGGGCCGGGATGTCCTCGGTCGTGGAATCTAGGATGTGGTCAGCGCCGTAGTCGGTGACCACCTCGCGTTTTTCCGGGGTCGAGGCCGTGCCGATCACGGTGGCACCCAAGGCCTTGCCGACCTCGACCGCCGTCAGGCCAGCACCGCCGGCCGCGCCATGAACCAGCAGCGTATCGCCGGGCTTCAGCTGGGTGCGGTGGGTCAGCGCCAGATGGCTGGTGCCGTAGACAATGGGCACGCCGGCGCCCTGCTCAAAGGTCATGCCCGGCGGCAGATGCATTATGCGCGAATGATGGGCCAGCACTTCTTCCGCGAAGCCACCATGGTCCAGCACTGCGATGGCCTTGTCGCCCGGCTTGAACCATTTGATGTTCTCGCCGCATTCAAGGACCTCGCCGGCCACCTCCATGCCCGGTGTGAAGGGCAGGGACGGGGTGGCCTGGTACTTGCCGCTGACCATCAGCGTATCGGCGAAGTTGACGCTGGCCGCGTGGACCGCGATCCGCACCTCGTCTGGCCCCGGCCGCGGTGTCGGCATGTCGGCCAGTTTCACGACCTCCAGCCCGCCGAATTCCTCGATCCTTACCGCGCGCATTCTCCGTCCTTCTCCTCTTACTGCCATGCCCCTGGCGGCGGGGCCGATTGGGGGCCTGATTATTACAGCCGTGCGAGCGCCCGGTCGAGGGCGTTGACCACCATATCGGCATGTTCGCGGGTAAATACCATCGGCGGCCGAATTTTCACGATATTGCCGTGGATGCCCTCATTTCCGACCAGAACGCCCTCGTCGCGCATCAGGTTCAGGGTGCGGTCGGTCTCATTCTTTGCCGGTTCCAGGTTGGTGCGGTCGCGGACCAGTTCGACGCAGAGCGACAGCCCCCATCCGCGCACGTCGCCAATCACATCATGCCGGTCCATCAGCCCGGCAATCCCCTGTTTGAGGTACGCGCCGGTCTCGCGGGCATTGTCGATCAGCCGTTCGCGGTCGATCACGTCCAGCACGGCCAACCCCGCCGCGCAGGATACGTTGTTTCCGCCGAAGGTGGAGAAGAAGGCTGCCTCCTCGACGAAGGCATCCATGATTTCCGGCCGGGTGATGACGACGCCCAGCGGATGGCCGTTGCCTGACGGCTTGCCTATGGTGACGATGTCCGGTGTCACGCCATGATGCGCGTGGCCCCACATATGGGACCCCAGGCGGCCGAACCCGGACTGCACCTCGTCCGCGATGCACAGCCCGCCGGCGGCGCGTACCTTCTCAAATACTTGTTGCAGGTAGCCTTCCGGCACGTTCGGCGCGCCGTTGGTCAGGAAGGCGGAATCCACCATGAAGGCGGCTGGCTTCATTCCCGCCTGGCGCAGCGATTCGATCGCCTCGTCGGCATAGGCCGCGTAGCGGGCGGCAAGGTCCGGCTCGCCGCGCCGGTGCGGGCCGCGGTAGTCGTCGGGCGAGACCAGCGTACGCATATGCGGGGCGATCCTGCCCGAATTGCTGCAGGAAGGCGAAAAGGCGTCGATCGCCTCGGTAATACCGTGATAGGCGAACTCCATGGTCAGGCCGCCGCGGTTCCCGGTCCAGGCACGGGCCATGCGCCAGGCGACGTCGTTCGCCTCGCTGCCGGAATTCACGAAGGCACAGACCTTCAAATCGCCGGCCAGGGTGGCGCCCAGCCGCTCCGCATAGTCCAGCACCTGTTCTCCCAGATACCGGGTGTTCGTGTTCAGTGTCCGTACCTGCCTGGTGATGGCCTCGACAACATGAGGATGGCAGTGGCCGACATGGGGCACATTGTTGTACGCATCGAGATAGCGGCGGCCGGAGGCGTCGGTCAGCCATACCCCTTCGCCTTTGACCATATGCAGCGGCGGATTGTAGAACACGTACAGCTTCGAACCCATGACACGCTTTCGGCGTTCGACGAGTTCCTCGACGTTGGGTGCCTTGCCGGCATCGGGGCCGACGGGTTGGCGGGACGACAGGCCACAGGCTTCGCGGATACGGGCCGTGACCTCCTCCCGGCCGGCCTCTTGCAGCGCGTCGATGGTGCGGAAGACGGAATCCGTCCATGTATGCATGTAACCCGGCTGGTCCGGCGTCTCGGCGGCGCGCCAGGCATTGATCAGCGGCGTCAGCAGCAGGCGCGAGACGATCACGTCGTACAGGATGTCGACCTCTTCCGGCTCCAGCTTCGTCACCGAGTTGTAACCGCGTACGCCCTCGGCGATACCGTCGACCACGGGAATATCGCGGAACGGCCGCTCGGCCACGATGGCGGCGACGTCCTGCACCAGCGTGCCATGGATGATGTCGCCGAAATCGATGATGCCGGTAACGCGCGCCGGGTCGTCGGGGTCAACGATCATGTTCGCTTCATTGACGTCGGCATGGACCGGCTGCGACCGCAGCGCCTTCATCCGCGGCAGGGTGTCGGCGGCGAAATGCTCGATGATGGCACGCGCCTGTTCTTGGCGAGCCGGGTTCGGCAGCTTGTCCGCATGTTCCAGGAAACGTGGCAGCAACCGCACGTCCCAAAGCAGTTCCCGCCCGGCCGGCGCCGGATGGTAGAAACCGCGCATCGCCCGCCCCAGCCGCGCCACCATGGCGGCCTGGGAACAGAGGGCCGCCTGTGTGACCGGGGCCTCATCCAGAAGCTGTCCCGGCAGGTAGGACAGCACGTAGAAAATATGGCTGGCGCCGTCAGAGGCTTCGATGGTCACCGTCGGCGCGCCGTCCAGCGAGGGGCGCACCCGCGGCACCGGTAGGGCAGGGTCGACCGATTCGATGTGGCGCATGCATTCGATCTGGCAATCGATGATGGCGGGGTCTTCCTCGATGCTGGCGATTTTCACCGTCCAGGTATCGCCATTATCCTCGCGTAGCCGGAAATTCTGGTCCCGCTCGCTATAGAGCAGCTCGGTCTGGCCCCGCAGCCCGAAATGCCGATCGGCCAGTTCGGCCACCTCTTCGACGCTAAAGCAAGGGGCGATGATCTTCAGAAACTTCATTATTGCCGTAACCTTCGAAATGCTGTTGCCGGGTTATTGTTCTGCGGGCCTCTGGCCCGGCCGCGAGAAGGCCATCCCGCGCGGGAAATTGCAAGGAATGGCGTCACCTAATTTGCTAAACTATTTTCCAAACCCCTCTGCTGGCCGTACATCCCCCACATGGATGCCATTGCGGTTTTCCAGGGGCGTTACGATCCGGCGCGCGAGTTTCTTTTCCATTTCCTCAGTCAGCACGCCGATATGGCGCAGCACCGCCGACATCATGATTTCCGAGGCGCGGGTGGCGCCGTCGTCGCATTTCAGGGCGACACCCAGCCCGTATTCCGGCAGGGCCACGCAGAACACGCCCTCCGCCCCGGTCTTCAGCAGCACCGACCGACCGGTTGCCGCCATCACCTCGCTGCAATAGCGGCCGGTGCCGGCCACCATGAAGGGCTCGGCCGCCACGGCCTCGGCGATGCGGCGGCAGGCGGCGGCGCGGGCCTCCGGCAAATCGTCCGGCGCGCCGAACCGGGCCATGCCGAAGGCCATGTTTTCCAGCGGGATGGCGATGGTGGGTATGGAGCAGCCGTCGATGCCGCGCGGCGCCTTGCCCAGGTCGATTCCGCACATCGCCTCCAGCACGCCCAGGATGCGCTGCTGCACCGGATGCTCGAACCGCACATAGCCCTTGGTCGGCTCGCCCATATGGACCGCCGTGGCCAGGAAGCCGCAATGCTTGCCGGAACAGTTGTTATGGATTTGGCAGGGTGTGTCGCCTGCCGATACCATGGCGCGCATGGTATCCTCATGCATTGGCCACTGGCTGCCGCATTCCAGATCGTCGCTCGTCAGCCCGGCCTTCGCCAGCCAGGCCGAGACCGTTTCCGTATGGCGCGGCTCGCCGCCGTGCGACGCGCAGGCCAGGGCAATTTCCGCATCGCCCAGCCCGAAGGCCTCGACCGTGCCGCTTTCGACCAGCGGGATCGCCTGCAGTGGCTTGATGGCGGAGCGCGGATAGACGGCCGCCGCGCGGTCGCCCCAGCTTGCGGCCACCTTGCCGGTGACATCGACGATCACGGCGCTGCCGCGATGGCGGCTTTCGACGATGGGGCCGCGGGTGACCTCGACCAGGATCGGATTGGCGTCAGCGGGCAGGTCGGCGCGCGCGCCGGCGGGGGTATCGAGTGGCATGTCGATGGGTATCCTCGAATTAGCGTCGTTACAACTTGCCTCCGGCGGGCCGCTTGTGCAAGTTTCCGCGCCATGAGTTCGGGACGTGGATATTTCGGGATTGGCGTGGAAGGGATTTCCAAGCCGCTCAACGTGGGAAACCTGTTTCGCTCGGCGCATGCCTTCGGGGCGGATTTTGTCTTCGCCATCGCGCCGGCAGTGGATTTGCGTGAGGTGAATGTTTCCGATACCTCACAGACCGCGAAGCATCTGCCGCTTTACGAATATAATTCGGTCGAAGAGATGCAGTTGCCGCGCGGATGCCGGCTGGTGGGCCTGGAGTTGCTGGACGAGGCCGTGGATCTGCCCAGCTTCTCCCACCCGGAACGGGCGGCCTATGTGCTGGGGCCGGAGCGGGGGTCGCTGTCGCCGGCGCTGGTCGAACGCTGCGACCTGGTGGTGAAGATACCAACCAGTTTTTGCATCAATGTCGGGGTCGCCGGCGCGGTGCTGATGTATGACCGGCTGGTCTCGAGGGGGCGCTTCGCGCCGCGGCCGCCGCGTCCCGGCGGCCCGGTGGAGGAACTGCCGGAACATGTCCACGGCAAGCAGGTTTTCCGCCGTGGCCGCAAAAAGATATAGAAACCGTCATGTTACCGCCATTATTGTCGGTATAACCGGAAGCATGAAAGAGATGGGCATGAAGACGATCGCAATTATCGCACTGGCAACGGGCCTTCTGGCCGGCACGCAGGCTTTCGCGCAGGAATCGGCGAAGGTTCTCGGCGAATTCAAGGACTGGGAGGTGCATACATTCCAACAGGGCGGCGCCAAGGTCTGCAACATGTTCACGCAGCCGGTTAAATCCGAGGGCGATTATACCCAGCGGGGCGACGTCTATTTGTTCGTGACCAACCGCCCCGGCGAGGGCGTGTCGGACGAATTCAGCATCCAGATCGGCTACAAATTCAAGACCGGGGTGCCGGCCTACGCCACAATCGGCAACCGGAAGTTCGAGCTTTTCACCCAGGACGATTTCGCCTGGCTGCACGAGGACAAGGACCAGACGGCCCTGGTTCGGGCGATGCGCGCGGGCGCCGATGTCACGGTCGAGGGCACTTCCAGCCGCGGCACCAAGACTGTGGACGTGTTTTCGCTTTCCGGTTTCTCAGCGGCCCACAATATGATCAGTTCCGCCTGCAAGCCTTAGCTGGTTTTCAGCCTTCCCCGGCTTCCAGTCCGAATTCCTTTTCCAGTTCCTGCTCCATCCGGACCAGATCGTCCGGCACTGGCATGCCGGTCGCGCGGATCTGCTGCAGGATTGTCTGCAGGCGCAGCCAGATTTCGTGCCGGTCGCCCTGTTCGCCTTCCATTTCGTCGACCAGAAGGGACGCGGCGGCTACCAGTTCGCTATGTTCGTTGGCCATGACTGCTCCGGGCTAGGGGTTGATCCGATATCAGTTTGACCGACCGGGCGTTGCTTCGCAAGCGCGCAGCTTGGCGCAATGTCTTTCGAAATCCTTTGCCTGAAGCCCGAGTCGGCCCTATATCACCGGTCATGAGCGAAATCGCGCCCAATTTGCAGGACTTCATGCCCGGCGGTCCCCTGGCCGGCGGTAATGCCGATTCTCGCAAGGACCTCATAGGCCTTACCCGTCCCGAACTGGTGGCCGAGATGGAGTCGATCGGCGAAAAACGCTTCCGCGCCGACCAGATTTTCAATTGGATCTATTTCCGGGGCGTCACCTCCTTCGACGAGATGACCGATATCTCGAAGGGCCTGCGGGCTAAGCTGGGAGAGCTTTACCGGATCGGCCGGCCGGAAATCGTAACGGCGCAAATCTCAACCGACGGCACGCGCAAATGGCTGCTGCGTCTGGCCGACGGCAACGAGGTGGAGACCGTCTTCATTCCCGAACCCGGCCGCGGCACGCTGTGCATATCCAGCCAGGTGGGCTGCACGCTGACCTGTTCGTTCTGCCATACCGGCACGCAGGCCTGGGTGCGCAACCTGACCGCAGGCGAGATCGCCGGCCAGGTGATGGTGGCGCGCGACGAACTGGGCGAATGGCCGACCCCCAGTGACGACCGCCAGGTTACCAATGTCGTGCTGATGGGCATGGGCGAGCCACTGCTGAACTACGATAACGTCAAGGCGGCGGTGGAGCTGTGTAAGGACGAGAAGGGGCTGAACTTTTCGCGTCGGCGCATCACACTCTCGACCTCGGGCATCGTGCCGGAAATCCGCCGTGCCGGGGCCGAGATGCAGGTCATGCTGGCGATCTCGCTGCATGCGGTGCGCGATGAGCTGCGCGACGAGCTGGTGCCGATCAACAAGCGCTGGCCGATCGCCGAACTGCTCGACGCCTGCCGCGACTATCCGGACCTGTCGAATGCCCGGCGCATCACCTTCGAATATGTCATGCTGAAGGGAGTGAACGATTCGGACGAGGACGCGCGCGAATTGCTGCGCGTGCTGAAAGGAATCCCGTCCAAAATCAACCTGATCCCCTTCAATCCCTGGCCGGGCAGCAACTACGGAACATCGGACCCCGACCGGGTCGACCGCTTTGGCCAGATTATCCGCGACGCCGGAATCATGGCCACCAGCGGTCGAACCAGGAGTCCGGGAAACCAGGCCAGGCTGACCACACCGACCACCACCGCCGCCGCCAACCCCAGCCCGCTCAGCAGCGGCGAGGCGAG